>DATDGI010000292.1:0-15751 GCA_036522155.1 Streptosporangiaceae bacterium | reverse complement strand
CCGTCGGTGCCGGACCGGCGGGGCAGCCGGTCCAGCGGGTCGATGCCGCCGCCGTAGATCTGGGACACGTCCCACCACGGCGTCTCGTGGTTGAGGTAGGTCTGCGGCCCGTCGCTGCCGGCCGGCCGGGTCGGGTCGGTGAGGGTCTTCAGCACGGTCAGCGGCGGCTGCGGCCACGGGTCACCCCCGGCCAGCGGCAGCTCGTAGGTGTGCTGCGGGTCGCCCTGGCCGTGGCTGAGCCAGTCCTTGACCATGAACTGGATCCAGGCGGCCGCGAGCAGGTTGAGCGTGGTGGCGGGCTGGAACGTGGTCCGGGTGAGCAGTTCCCGGCTGACCGTGCGCGGGTTCGGGGACAGCAGGTCGGCCGGGGATTCCTGGTAGGCCGCTGACAGCGGGACGTTGCGGCCGAACCTGGTGCCCGCCATCCCCATGGACGGGTTGTGGATGTCGTTGTACGACCCGTCGGCGGTCCGCCCGACGAGCATGTCCGGGGTGGCCGGCCCGGGCTGCACGGCCCCCTCGCTCGGCAGCGACGCGGTGTCGTACAGGTTGCGCTGGCGCAGGATGTTCCGCAGCCCGATGAGCACGGCCAGGCCGAGCGGCTTGGGCAGCTTGTCCCAGCCGAACCGGTGGTCGATCGCCTGCGCCAGCCGGTCATAGGCGTTCCACAGCGGCGTGTCCCGGTAGCCGGTTGGCTTCTGCTGGTTCACGGTTGTCTCCCCTGACGGGCGACCGGCCTGGGGCACCTGAGTCGCCGGGTGGTTTCGTTAAGTATTCAGGGCCTCAGCGTCGGCCAGGATGACGTCGCTCGCCTTCTCGGCCAGCATGTAGACGGACGTGACGATGAAGAACCCGGGAATGCGCGGGAACACCGACGCGTCCACGATCCGCAGCCGGTGCGTCCCGTGCACGCGGAACCGGCCGTCCACCACGGCGCCCGCATCACCGGCCGGGCCGATCGGGCAGGTGCACGAGGCGTGGTGGCCCCACGCCTGGTCGGTCACCCAGGCCCGCAGCTCGTCGTCGGTCTGCACGGCCGGGCCGGGCGACACCTCCTCCGCCACCAGGTCGCCGGCCCGGCTCATGACGTCCCGGGCGACCCGCACCCCGGCCACCACCGCTTCCAGGTCGGCGCCGGTGGTGTCGTCGCCCTCGCCGAAGTAGTGGAAGTCGATCAGCGGCGGATCCCGCGGATCGGCGGAACGGAGCAGCACCTCGCCCGCCCGGTTGATGGTGTGCGCCTTCAGCACCGCCCAGGTGAAGTAGTCGTGGTGCTGCTCCAGCCGGGCGGAGTAGCCGGGGTAGTAGCCGGTGAAACGGGCGGGCAGGCCGAACACAAACAGGTCCGGGGCGGGCAGCCCGGGCCGGGACCGGCGGATGATCGCCACCAGCGCGCCGTTCGTGGTGTAGATGCCCCGGCCGGCCTGCCACTCGGCGAACGCCGGATCGGGTTCCTCGCCCGGGCCGGGCGGGCGGAACCGGTCGCCGCGCAGCAGCGAGAAGCTGCGGGACATCCGGCTGACCACGCCGACCTCGTACCGGTCCTGCAGGTTCCGCCCGACGCCGGGCAGGTCCAGCCGGACGCCGATGCCGAGGCCCTCCAGCTCCGCCCGCGGCCCGATGCCGGACAGCTTGAGCAGCTGCGGGGTGCTGAACGCGCCGCCGGCCAGCACCACCTCGCGGCCCGCGTGCACCTGCTGCCGGGGCGGCAGCGGGCCGCCGGCCGGATGCGGGTCGCAGCCGTAGGCGTGCGCGGCGTCGAGGTACTCGACCCCGGTCGCGGCCAGCGCCTCGTCCAGCAGCACCCGGGTGACCAGGCAGCCGGTGCGCACCTCCAGCCGGTCCGGGTAGCGGCGGGCGACGTCGCGGATCCGCTCCCGGCTGCCGTTCCGGTGGCCGTCCCTGACCGCCAGCGGTACCTGCCACAGGCCCTCCGGGATGCCCCTGACCTGCCAGTCGTTGGGATCGACGAAACTCCCCAGGCCCTCCAGCGGGGTCAGCGGCCGGCCCAGGAAGTCGGCCAGGTTCTTGCCCGCCGCGTCGAGGAGAACGTCACGGATCTGGCCGTCGGTCACCGCCAGTGCGGGATCGGCCAGCGAGGTCGCCAGCCAGCCGCCGAAGCCGTGCCGGGCCGGGTTGCCGAACCGCTCGGAGATCAGCGGCAGGTGGCAGAGCAGCGCGGCCAGCAGCCGGTTGCCGGGCCGCCGCCACGGCCGCGGCCAGTAGGTGCAGTCCTCCAGCCGCTCGAAGTAGGGCCGCATGGCATCGGCGGCCCAGGAACTGTCGCCGGTGAGCGCGGCGATCTGGTCCCAGTCCTCGGCGTGCGGGTACACGGTGATCATCGCGTTGTGCGCGGTGCAGCCGCCGAGCGCCGCGGCGCGCGGGTAGAAGACCCCGTCGTGGCTGGGCACATACTTGGCGTCCCGCTTCTGCTGCGCCTGGCTGGCGTAGTGCCGCACAAAGAACTGCCAGCTCACCGCCGGGTCTTCGCTCGCGTGACCGTGGAACGCCGGGACCGAGTAGTCGTAGCTGTCGGTACCGGCGCCGTCGGTGCCCGCCTCCAGCAGCAGCACCCGCATGCCCGCCTCGGCCAGCCGGGCGGCCAGCGGGCCGCCGCCGGCGCCCGAGCCGACCACGATGTAGTCGTACCGGCCGCCGTCACCGGCAGATGGGCTCCCCGGCCCCGCGGTCACCGCCCGTCCCCGTGCCCGCGGCCCGCCCAGGCGGTGATGGCGAGCGCGGTGTTGACGGCCGAGATGAGCGCGAGCGGGATGGCCATCTTCGGGCGGAGCCGTCCCGAGACCCCGAGCCCCACCACCGTGGCCGTGTCGCTGGCGTGGATGATGATGGCCTCCCGGAGCGTGTGCTCCAGCGGCTCACCCTCCTGGGTGATCAGGTCCGCGCCAATCAGCACGGTGCGCACGCCGAACAGCCGCAGCCCGTAGACGGCGGCGGCGCTGCCACCGGGATCCTCGCCGAACCGCTTGATGATGAACGACGGGGCCACCAGCGCCAGCGCGCCATTGACGATGCGGATCGCAGCCAGGGCGTAACGTGCTTTGACCGCTACCGACACATCGGCCTCCCGGCACATTCCCGCCGTCAGCGCCAATCACCCCGCAGCGGGACGGGCCACCGCTCAGGCAAGGCTAGCGCCCGCGCCCGGAGATGGGCGAGATGCGGGTTAGCCCAAAGACCCCGTAATAATCGGCATAACGGATAAACCGTACTCGGGCCGTTCCTGGCCCGGCTGCGAGCGGGAAAGGGCGTCGTCAGGCCAGGACGGCCTGCGCGTAGTCGGGCCGCGGTGAGGCGGCCGGATCCAGCAGATCCCAGGCCCGCAGCCAGCGGTGAGTCAGCTCGAACATCTCGCGCGTGTAAGGCTCGGTCACGATCCGTTCCCCGGGGCCGAACCGCCGCACGTCCACCAGCCGCTGGATGTCGCCGGGCATCTCGCGGAGCCAGTAATGCTTGTAGCGGTCCGGTTCCAGATCTATGTCGCGCTGCGCGCGCCGCAGACCGGCAAAGTACTTGTCCACGTCGTCACCGCTGGCGTCGTCGGCGACGAAAAAGCCCATGATGAACGTGGTGTCCACCAGCTTGCGGAACCCGTGCTGTTCCAGCACGTAGTACGAAGGGCCGAAGACGTTGGCCGCGGGCACCTTGCGGTCGAGCGTCAGCCGGACCCGGTCGTAGGGCAGGCCGATGAAACTCAGCTCGATCTGCGGCCTGGCCAGGTACTGCTCAAGACCCTGCAGGGCCGAGTAGTGGCTGCCCGAGTGGTAGCCGACACCCACGGCCACGCCGGCCAGATCCTCGGGCCGCTGGCAGGCGGACTCCGGTGGCACGAAAATCCCGGACGGGCAGACCGAGTACGCCTTGCCCCACATCTTCCCGCCGCCGCTGGTGGACGCGGTGTTGACCGCCCAGTGGCAGGCCGCCGAGATATCGCAGCTGCGGCCCTGCTGCATGTCTTCCAGCGCGCCGCTGGTGAACCCGCCCGGCTCCGGATCGGCGGTCCCCTCCGCCGAGGTGGTCACCGTCGAGCCCGCCAGGCCGCGCGGCTCGAACTCGTAGTCGAGGCCCGCTTCCCGGAAGTAGCCGTGCTCCTCGGCCACCCATTCGTGGAGCCGGACATGAGGCTGGATAAGAAACGTCATCGGGGGCCTCGCTTCCACCTGACTGGCGGCCACGGAGGCGGCCGCTGCCTGCAGCCAACGTACGGCCACCGGCAGGACCGGACAAGCCGGCCGGGTACGGGCCAGGTCGCCCGGGGAGCGGCGGCCGGGGCGGAGCTATGCTCTCGTCATCTGGCAGGCGGGCCTGAGGTGGTCGTTGTGTCGAACGGGAACACGCGGGGCCGCCCGGCGCTGGCCGCCGAATCACCCGGCCTGCCGGCGCCCGGCGCCGGCGGTGATGCCGAGGCCACCGCGCCCGCCGCCGTGCCGTGGCTGGCCCGGCGGCTGTTCCCGCTGCTGGCCACGGTCGCCCTGCTGGTGATCGGTATGGGCGGTACCACCTGGTGGGGACCGGCCCTGATCGGGCGGACCGCCTGGTCGCTGCCGCACGACCTGTGGGGCACGCTGATCGCCGCGAGCCGGCTCGTGCACCTCGACCTTGGCGGCCTGTATACCCAGCCCACCGGGCTGATCACGCTGCCCGGTGCGGCCGTGATCCTGGCCCCGGCCGCGGCGGTCATCAACGCGGCCGGGCTGTCGCTGCAGATCCCGGGCCCGAACAACCTCCAGCCCGCCGCCTGGCTGATCGCCGGGCCGTACCAGATCGCCGTGTCGGCGGTGGTGCTGTTCGCCGCCGACGCCATCGCCGAGCAGCTAGGCCTGACCCGCTGGCGGCGCGCCGCGCTCACCGCCGCGCAGGCCATGGCGCTGTGGAACGTCTCGGTGCAGTGGGGCCACCCCGAGGACGCGGTGGCGGTGGCCTTGCTGCTGTACGGCATCCTGGCCCTGTCGCGGTCGAAGACCGTGTGGTCGGCCTGGCTGCTGGGGGCGGCGGTGGCGATCCAGCCGCTGGTGCTGCTAGCGCTGCCGTTCCTCGCCGTCCTGATCGAGCCGCGGCGGCTGGCCGGCTACCTGGCCCGGGCGGCGGCCCCGGGGGCGGTGCTGCTGGCCATCGCGGCCGCGGCGAACTGGTCCGCCACGTTCACCGCGGTCACCAGCCAGCCCAACTGGCTGACCGTCGATCACCCCACCGCCTGGACCTACCTGGTCCCGCAACTGCCCGGCGGCGGGGTTGCGGCCGGCCCGGCCCGGGTGCTCACCATCGCCGTGGCCTGCGGCTGCGCGCTGGTGGCCGGGCGAAGATGGCGGGCGGCCCGGCAGGCGGGCCGGTGGAGCAGCCAGACCCTGACCGAGGTGCTGTGGTGGGCCGCGCTGGGGCTGGCGCTGCGGTCGGTGTTCGAGCCGGTGATGGTCGCCTACTACCTGTGGCCCCCGCTGGCGCTCGTGCTGATCCCGGCCGCCGCGAACTGGCTGAGCCTGATCACCACCTCGGTCATCGCCGGCCTGCTCACGTTCGTCTCGCAGGTCTCCTGGCGGGGGCCGTGGAGCTGGTGGGTGCCGATGATCACCGGGCTGGCCCTGGCCCTGCTCGCCGCCCGGCTGCCGCTCCGCCGGAAGGGCCCGGCCCGCCGGGCCAGGCGGCTGAACTTCCCCGCGCCGGGCGACGTGTAGAGGGCAGCGGCGCGGCCGTCCGGCCGTCCGGCGGGGGGCGGCGGCGGGAGAGACCGTGGAGCCACTTAGGGCGGCGGATCCCCGGCAGATAGGGGTCTACCGGCTGCGGGCCCGGCTCGGGTCGGGCGGTATGGGGCAGGTGTTCCTCGGCTACTCCCCCGCGGGCCGGGCGGTGGCGGTGAAGGTGATCCACCGCGAACTGGCCGGCGACCCGGAATTCCGCACCCGGTTCCGGCGGGAGGTGGCCGCCGCCAGCGCGGTCAGCGGCGCGTACACCGCGCCCGTGGTCGCCGCCGGGCCGGACGATGACCCGCCCTGGCTGGCCACCGTGTTCGTGCCCGGCCCATCGCTGGCCGAAGCGGTGGCCACCGCCGGCCCGTTGCCCCCGCCGTCGGTGTGGAAGCTGGCCGCCGGGCTGGTGGAGGCGCTGGAGGCGGTTCATTCGGCCGGCCTGGTGCACCGGGATCTGAAGCCGGCCAACATCCTGCTGGCCCTGGACGGGCCGCGGGTGATCGACTTCGGGATTTCCCGTGCGCTGGAGAAGACCGCGATGACCTCCACCGGGATGATCGTGGGCACGCCCTCGTTCATGTCGCCGGAGCAGGCCGAGGGCAGCCGGGCCGGGCCGCCCAGCGACGTGTTCTCGCTCGGCGGCGTCATCGTGTTCGCCGCTACCGGGGCCGGGCCGTTCGGCCACGGGCCGCAGGCGTCGATGCTGTACCGGGTGGTGCACGCCAAACCCGAGCTGGCGGAAGTGCCGGGCGGACCGCGCGAGCTGGCCGCGGCGTGCCTGGCCAAGGCGCCCGCTGAGCGGCCCGGGCTGGCGGCGCTGGCGGCGGCCGCGGCCGGCCGGGTAGCCGCCGCCGGGGACGAGCTCTCCTCGTTCTGGCCGGTGGCGGTGACCGGGCTCATCCGCACCCACCAGGCCCGGGTGGCCACCGAGGTGCGGGATGGGCTGGCCCGGCTGAGCCCGCCGCCACGGCCCGCCGGGGAGGCCGGGCCGCCGGGTGGCACCGCCGTTGCGCCGCCCACCGCGCCGCTGGCGCCGTCGGTCACCGCCGCCGCGACGCGGCGGAGTACGGCCGCCGAGCCAGCGCTGGCGGTCATCCCCGGGCCGACGGCGGTCAGCACGGACCCAGTGCCCGGTCCGGCCCTGCCCGCGGACCGGGTCACCACCGGGCCGCCAGGCGGCGGTGCCGGGCCCGGCCTGACCCGCCGCCGGGTGTTCGTGGGCCTGGCCGTGCTGGCCGGCGCCGGGCTGGCGGGTGCTGGCTGGGACCTCAGCCAGGCCGGCGCGGCACAGCCGGGGCACCCGGCTCACCCAGCGAGCGGCATCAGGCCGCGGGCCGCCGGCCGCCACGGCCCGGCGGCGCAGCCGGGCACCAGCCCGCCGCAGGCCGGCGGGCAGCGGTGGGCCTTCCCGGCCGGGGGCGTGGTCACCGGGATCGCGCTGGCGGGTGGCCGCGTGTTCGCGGGCAGCGCCGACTTCGCCGTGTACGGGCTGCGGGCCAGCGACGGCCGCAGGCTGTGGGCCTTCCGCACCGGTGGTCCGGTGCAGTCGCGCATCGCGGTCGCCGCCGGGATCGTCTACGCCGGCGGCAACGACAACCACGTCTACGCACTGGACACCGGTACCGGCCGCAAGATCTGGGCGTTCGCCACCGGCGGCTCGGTGGCATCGGTGATCGCGGTCGCGGGCGGCGCTGTGTACGCGGGCAGCGGGGACGAGACGCTGTATGCGTTGCGCGTCAGCGACGGCCAGAAGCTGTGGGGGGCCAGCGTCAGCGGCGTCAACGGGATCGCGGTGGCAGACGGGGTCGTCTACGCGGCAGGCGCCGACGACATGGTGCACGCGCTGCGGGCCAGCACCGGCGGATCGCTGTGGACCGCCCCCACGGGCATCGGCGGCACATCGCAGGTCACCGAGGCCGCCGGGGTGGTGTACGCGGGCAGTGGCGACGGCCGGCTGCACGCCCTGCGGGCCGGCACCGGCGGCAAACTGTGGGACTTCCCGGCCGACGGCGCGGTGCAGTCACAGATCGCGGTGGCCGGCGGGGCGGTCTGCTTCGGCACCAACGGCAACAAGGTGTACGCCGTGGGGGCGGGCAGCGGCCGCCAGCGATGGGTGGCCGCCACCAACGGCCCGGTGACGTCGGGGATCGCGGTGGCGGGCGGGATCGTCTACGCGGGCGGGAATGACGGCACCGTGCGCGCCCTGCGCGTGGCCGGCGGCAGCCCGGTGTGGAGTTTCAGCACGGCCGGGCCGGTGGCCTCACAGATCGCGGTGGCTAACGGGACCGTCTACGCCGGCAGCAACGACGGCAGCGTCTACGCGCTGGCGGGCTGAGCTCCAGGGGCCCGGCCGCGGCGGCGGCCCGGCCTTGCCCGGTCCTGCCCCGGATGGGAGCCTGATCGCGACGGCGGAATGACCAGGAAACGTCACGCCCTGGGAGGGCAGCATGACCGAGACCGGCAGTGAATTCTGGCGGGGACTGAAGCCGATCAGCCAGGCCTTCCGGCCGGGTGCGGCGCCGGAGGCCTATGTCTCGCAGGCGGCCACCGACGACGCCCGGTTCTACGCCCCGCTGTCGGACACGGTGGGAACCCGGCCGCTGTGGATATCGCCGAGCCAGAACCGGTGGTGCGACGTGCTGATGGCCACCGGGGCCGGCCTGGTGAACCGGCACTACCACCCGCAGCAGGTCTTCGCCTACACGATCTCCGGCAAGTGGGGCTACCTGGAGCACGACTGGGTGGCGTCGGCCGGCGACTGGGTGTATGAGGCGCCGGGTGAGGCGCACACGCTGGTGGCGTACGAGTCCGACGAGCCGATGAAGGTGACCTTCAACGTGACAGGGCCGCTGATCTGGCTGGACGAGGCCGGCCAGCCGACCGGCTACTTCGACGTGTTCGACTACATCGAGCTGTGCAAGAAGCACTACGAGCAGGCCGGGATAGGCGCGGGCTACATCGAGGGCCTGTTCCGCTAGCGCGGCCGGCGGGCGCGGCCGCGGCGGTCGCGGCGCAGCAGCAGGACGATCCGCCGCTCGGCGAGCTGCTCACTGTGGTAGCTGAGCCAGATACACAGGGCGGCCAGCGGCAGCTCGATGAGCACGGCCAGCACGATCGACAGCATCCGCTGGCCCGGCGGTGAGGTCACCACGTCGAACCAGGCGTCCACCACCAGCAGCGTCGCCATGGCCGCCGCGGCCGGGGCCAGGTACCGGGACCGCCGCAGGGCGAAGTAGCCGGTGCTGGCCAGCACCAGCATCAGCATGACGTCGAACCCGACCCAGGCGATGTCGTAGTCGGCGGACACCTGATGGGATGGGAGCGTGTAGCTCAGGTAGATGGTCCAGGGCAGCAGGAGCAGCGAGAACAGGACGAAAGCCGGGCCCGCCCATCGGACGCTCTGCGCGTTGTCGACCAGCACCGTGTTCTCCGGCTCGCGGGCTGGCGGAACCAGATCGTCGGCCTCGTCGGCCACTTCCGCGGCCTTGCCGGCCACCTCCGCGGCGTCACCCAGCGGGTCCACCTGGGCTCCTCGGTTGGTCAGGCCCGGCCCGGCAGGCCGGTCACACCTTCCGCCATCGTGCCTCACACAGGCAGTAGATGCCGAAGATGATCAGCCCGAGGGCGGCGAGGATCAGCAGGAACTCGCCGAACGGCTGGCCGCGCAGGGTGAGCAGGGCCTTGTCGATGCCGCCCGCCTTGCCCGGCTTGTGGGTGACGGCCGCCTCCACGACCAGCACCCCGGCGAGCGCGAACACCGCGCCCCGGGCGGCGGTGCCGATCACGCCCAGCCGCTCGACGATCCGCCTGGTCTGCGGGCTCATCCGCGACGTCTGCAGGAACCGCAGGAACTTGCGGCGCAGGCCCTCGATGGCCAGCACCACCCCGGCAATCACGATGACCAGGCCGATGAGACCGATCAGCCACTGGCCCCCCGGGTGCCGCATGACCTTGGCCGTCAGGTCCTCCTGCTGGCGGGCCTGGTTCCCGGCACTGCCATTGATGATCTTGAAGGTGAGGTAGCTGAAGAACGCGTAGATGACCGCCCGGCCCAGTGACTTCAGCCGCGGGCCGGCGCCGTTCCCCTCACCGGTCACGCCGAAGGCGGCCTCGCTGAGCCGCCACAGCGCGTAGCCGGCGAACCCGATGCCGAGCAGCCACAGCAGGAACACCCCGAACGGCTTGCTGGCCAGCAACTGGAGCGCACCCTGCTGGTCGGCCTGGTGACGGGACTGGCCGAGCGCGACCAGGATCGCCACCCATCCGATGAGGAGGTAGAGGACCCCGCGTGCGGTCAGGCCCGCCCGGGCCAGCGCGCGGGCGGCCGGGCTACCCGCCGCCCGCCGGGCCGTGGTACGGGCCGGAAGCGTTGTTCGCATGCCGGTCCCTACCTCCCAGGCGGGAGGCGAAACCTGGGTCAGGGCTTGCGGGCCACTCCGGCCCATAGGGCGGCCGGGCTGGCGGCCTCGGCCTCGCTGGTGGGCCGCCACTTCGAGGCCTGCACCAACCCCGGCTGCACCAGTTCCAGCCCGGTGAACAGGGGGGCCACGCCCTCCCGGTCACGGAAGGTGACCTTTTCGGCCATCATCTTGTTGAGCACGACCGCCATTTTGGCCATGCCCTCGGCGTTGATGTCGCTGGCCGGGTGGGAAAGGGCGAGGTAACTGCCGGATGACATGGCGCCCATCAGCTTGGCCACGACCGCCTGCGGGCCCCGCTCGTCGTCGATGTGCTGCAGGATCGCCATCAGCATGACCGCCACCGGCTGGCTGAAGTCGAGCAGCCGGGACGCCCCGGCCAGGATCTTGTCCGGATCCCGCAGGTCGGCATCGATGTAGTCGGTGGCGCCCTCCGGGTGGCTGTCCAGCAGGGCGCGGGCGTGCACGAGCACGACCGGGTCGTTGTCGACATACACGACGCGTGATTCCGGCGCCACCGACTGGGCCACCTGGTGGGTGTGGTTCACCGTCGGGATGCCGGTGCCGATGTCGAGGAACTGGCGTATGCCCGCCTCCTCGGCCAGGAACCGCACCACCCGCCGCTGGAATGCGCGGTTGGCCCGCGCGGACTGCGGGATCGCAGGGAAAGCGCTGATGGCCTGGTCGCCCGCGGCCCGGTCGGCGGCGAAATTGTCCTTCCCGCCCAGCCAGTAGTCGTAGACCCGGGCGACATGGGCCACGGTGGTGTCGAACGGGACCGGCGCGTCCGGCGGCGCGGAATCCGCACGCCCTGGCATTTCATCTGCCATTGGCTCCGCCTTTCGCCCGGGCCCCGCCCGCCGTTTACGGTCACCCTACCGGGGCGCGGCGCCGGGACGCGCGTTGACCTCCGCTAGCCGGGATTCACAGGTGGCTGAATCCGCCCGACTCCTGCTTGGACATGGACACGGTGACAGGGTGCCGGCGGAAGTGGGCGACCGAGGTGCGGAAGTCGTCAAGCAGCAGGGAGGCCATGTCCCGGCTCACCCCCAGCCGGACCAGGATGCGCTGGACGGCTATGTCCGACGCGCTGCCGGTGAGGGTGTAGGCGGGCACCTGCCAGCCGAAGGTGCGCAGCCGGTCGGCCAGGTCGAACAGGGTGTAGCCGGGATTCTCGCCCTCGGCGATCCGCCAGGTGACGGTGGGAATACCGGTGGCCGGGGTGCTGTCACAGAGCAGCTCGAACGGGCCCAGCTTGACGATCTCGGCCGCGAGGTACTGGCCGATCTCGTAGGAGGCCTGGTGGATACGCCGGTAGCCGTCGAACCCCAGCCGCAGGAAGTTGTAGTACTGGGCGATGATCTGCCCGGCCGGGCGGGAGAAGTTGATCTGGAACACCGGCATGTCCCCGCCCAGGTAGTTGACGTGGAACACCAGGTCGTCGGGGAGTTCGGCGCGGTCACGCCAGATGACCCAGCCCACGCCGAGCGGGGCGAGCCCGAACTTATGCCCGGAGGTGCTGATCGACTTGACCCGGGGCAGCCGGAAGTCGAAGACCACGTCGGGCGCGCAGAACGGGGCCAGGAACGCTCCGCTGGCCCCGTCCACGTGGATGCCGATGTCCAGGCCGGTGCTGGCCTGCAACTGGTCCAGGGCGCTGGCCATCTCCGCTACCTGCTCGTAGGCGCCGGTGTAGGTGACGCCGAAGGTCGGCACAACCATGATCGTGTTCTCGTCGACCCGCTCCAGCATCGTGGCCGGGTCCATGGCGTAGCGGCCATGCTCCATCGGGACCTCGCGCATCTCGATGTCCCAGTAGCGGGCGAACTTGTGCCAGACCACCTGGACCGGCCCGCACACCATGTTCGGGTTGTCGGTGGGCTTGCCTTCGGCCCGCCGCCTGGCGCGCCACCGCCACTTGGCCGCCATGCCGGCCAGCATGCATGCCTCGGATGAGCCGATGGCGGAGACACCCGCGGTGTTGGCCGAGTCGGGCGCGTGCCAGAGGTCGGCCAGCATGTGCACGCACCGCCGCTCGATCTCGGCGGTCTGCGGGTACTCGTCCTTGTCGATCAGGTTCTTGTTGACCGACAGCGCCATCAGCTGCAGCAGTTCCGGCTCGGCCCAGGTCTGGCAGAACGTGGCCAGGTTCTGCCGGGCGTTGCCGTCGAGCATGATCTCGTCCGACACCACCTGGAATGCCTCCCGCGGCAGCGTGCCGTCGTGGGGGAACTTGTACTTCGGGACCGGCCTGGTCAGGTCGCGGCCGACGAACACGCACTCCGCTTCGTGCTCACGGACGGTGTCACGCTCATGCAACGGCATAGTCCCCATCCCTGCTGTCGCCTGCTGGGTCACGGCCCGCGCCGACGGCCAGCCGGGCAGCCGCCGGAGCCGCAGCCGGGCGCGCGGCATGGGCCGACAGGTGTCCACGCTGGCCGGCGTGGCCGTGGCCAGCATCCCCCGTCAGGGGTGGTTCAGCCAAGTCCCGGCTGCGTGTCGAGCTCGACCCAGACCGCCTTGCCGCTGGCCGTCTGCCGGACTCCCCACTTGTCCGCCATGGCATCGACCAGTACCAGCCCGAAGCCAGATTCTTCGAGCCCGGCCAGCGGGCGCGGTACCGGCCCGCCCGGATCGCCGTCATGGACTTCGATCCGCAGCCAGCCGCCTGCGGTTTCCAGCGTCAGCACGATCGCGGACCCGCCGGTCCTGGCATGCCGGATGGCATTGGTGACCAGTTCGGAGACGAGCAGCACGGCGGTCTCCGACACTGCCTCCAGGCGCCACGCGGCCAGCGCGTCGCGCGCCGCCTGCCGGGCCAGCCCCGCCGCATGCCCGGATGGCGGCAGCGGCAGCTGCCTGCTCCAGCCCGGTTCACCCGTTCGGCCAGCGGGCAGCTGGACGTCCCCGGAATCGTGCCCCATTGCCTGATCGCCTCGATGTCGTAGTCCGCCGGGCCCCCGCGCTGACGCGGATCCGGGGCGGCACGCTGGCCTGGCCAGCGGGCGGCGCATCCGGCTGGCGCCCACCGGCCTCTCCCTCGTGGCGGGCGTTCCTCCGCTTTGGTCGCCTTTCGAGAATCGGTGACCCAGCTGAGCGAAAGCTCAGAGATTACTAGTTAGTAACTGATGAGTTGCTGATGAAAAGCTGCTGATTCATTCAGCATTTCCTGAGCATTGCCTGCTAGCTGGGCGGATAGGCGCGCCCGGGGGCCGCGGTTCGGCTCACCTGCTCCGGGTGAACCGGTCCCGCCGCCGGTGAGGCAGCGTGAACCAGGGCGCCCGGCGGCATCGCCAGTGCCGCGCAGCCGATGGAGGGGCGATGCCGGAAGACATGAACGTCGAGATCTCCCACAAGCTGACCGAGCCGGGCGAGGGCGAGGGGAAGGGCAGCGAGGTCTCCAAGCGCAAGCGGCGCTGGGAGATCATCGTCGAGATCGTCGAGGTCGCCGTGCTGGCCATCGTCGCTGTCGCCACCGCGTGGAGCGGCTACCAGGCCGCCCGGTGGGACGGCCAGCAGTCGGTGCTGTACGGGCACGCGACCGCCGACCGGTTCAAGGCCGACGCGGCTTCCACCGTCGGCGGGCAGAAACTCGCGGCCGACGCCGCGATGTTCACCGCCTACCTGCAGGCCTGGTCCGCGGGCGACAGCAAGCTGGAGGCGCTCTACATCCGCCGGTTCACGCCCGATTACCGGGTGGCGTTCTACTCCTGGCTGAAGACCAACCCCTTCACCAGCCCGGCCGCGCCCGCCGGCCCCGGGTACATGCCGAACTACCGCAACCCGGACCTGGTGATGGCGGCCAAGCTGAACGCGCTCGCCGCGGCCACCTTCGACCAGGGCACCGCCGCGCGCGACAACGCCGAGCGGTACCTGCGGGACACCGTGCTGTTCGCGACGGTGCTGTTCGTCGTGGCGGTGGCGCAGCGGTTCAAGATCCGCGAGGTCCGGGTCGCGACCACGACGGTGGCCCTGGCGCTGGCCGCCTACGCCACGGTGGCGGTGGCGACCCTGCCCCGGATCTGAGGCCCGCCGTCAGCCGCTCCCCGCGGCCGCGTCCTGCGGATCGCCCTGCCGGGCCGCGTGCAACTGGCGGTAGCGGCCATCGGTGCGGATGAGCTGCTCGTGGGTGCCGCGCTGCACGACCCGGCCCCGGTCCAGCACGATGATCTCGTCGAGCTGGTCGAGGCCGTCAAGCTCGTGGGTGATGAGCAGGGTGGCCCGGCCCTGCGTGAGCGCGAGCAGATCGGCGGTCAGCGCGGCGCGGGTCTCCGGGTCGAGATGGGCGGTCGGCTCGTCCAGGATCAGCACGGCCGGGTCGGCGAGCAGGGCCCGGGCCAGCGCCAGCCGCTGGCGCTCACCGCCGGACATCGCCGCCCCGCGCGGGCCGACCCGGGTGTCCCAGCCCTCCGGCAGGGACCGGATCCAGGGCAGCAGCCGGGCCCGGTCCGCGGCCGCGGCCAGTTCCGCGGCTGTCGCGCCCGGCCGGGCCAGCCGGAGGTTGCCGGCGATCGTGGCGTCGAAGATGTGGGCGTCGGCCAGGCATCCGCCGATGACCTGGCGCACCTCGTCGTCGCGGTAGCTGCCGAGGGGATGATCACCCAGGGTGACGTGGCCACCGGCCGGGTCGCGGAAACGCAGCAGCACGGCCGCCACCGTGGACTTGCCCGCGCCGCTCGGGCCGATGAGCCCGACCCGGCGCCCGGGGCTGAGGTCGAGGTCAAGCCCGTCGAGCGCGAGTGGCCCGTCCGGGTCATACCTGACCTGCACGCCGCGCAGCCTGACCGGGACCGGGCCGGCTGGCACCGGCCGCGGCCGCGCAGGCTCGGTCACCGGATCCGGCGCGTCCATGACCGTGCCGATCCGGCGGGCCGAAGCCCGCACCGCGGACAGGTGCAGCGCGGCCGCGGGCAGGGCGGTGACGGCCTCGAAGGCGGCCAGCGCGGTGAGCGCCAGCACCGCCAGCGGCACCCGGGTGAGTGTCCCGGCCGACACCGCCGCTACCCCCAGGACCAGCACGGCCCACAAGGTCAGGCCGGACACGGCCGTCATCAGCCCACCGCCGAGGCTGGCCGCCGTCGCGGATCGCCTGGCCAGTGCGGTCAGCCGGGTATCAGCGGCGGCCAGCGCGCGCAGTGCGCCGTCCTGGGCGCCGAACGCCTGGAGGTCGGCGGCCCCGGAGAGCACGTCGGTGAGGGCCGCGCTCAGCTCGCCACGGGCCGGTGCGGTGAGCCGCGCCTCCCGGCGGGACACCGCCACGGCCAGCGCGGGCACGGCCGCCCCGGCCACCAGCAGCCCGGCCGCCAGGACCGCGGCCGCGGGCGCGAGGATCAGCAGGCAGGCGGCCACCGCGCCGCCGCCGACCAGCGCCGCCGCGGCCAGCGGGCCGGCCCCGCGGACGAACAGGTCCTGGGTCGCGTCCACGTCACTGATCAGACGGGCGAGCAGGTCGCCGGACCGGAAGGCGGCCAGCCCCGCCGGGGCCAGCCGCTCCAGCCGCCGGTAGATCGCCACCCGGATATCGGCGAGCACCCGGAAGGCCACGTCGTGAGATGACAGGCGCTCGGCATAGCGGAACACCCCGCGCCCGACGCTGAGGGCGCGGACCGCGACCACCGCCACCGAGATGGC
>DATDGI010000291.1:0-4671 GCA_036522155.1 Streptosporangiaceae bacterium | reverse complement strand
AGGCGTGCTCCCCGTGGTCAACGAGAACGACACGGTCGCCACCGACGAGATCAGGTTCGGCGACAACGACCGTCTCGCCGCGCTGGTGGCGCATGTGACCAGGGCTCAGGCGCTGATCCTGCTGTCCGACGTGGACGGGCTGCACGACCGGGACCCCCGCAAACCGGGCGCCCGCCGGATCGACCGGGTGGACAGCCCGGCCGACCTGGCCGGGGTCAGCATCGGCCGGGCCCGCTCCGGCACCGGCGGCATGGTCACCAAGGTGGACGCGGCCCAGATCGCGAACGAAGCCGGGATCCCGGCCGTGGTGGCCGGCGCCGGCCAGGCCGCCGCCGCGCTGGCCGGGGAACCGGTCGGCACCTATTTCGCCGCGCACGGCCGGCGGCTCGCCGCCCGGCAGCTGTGGCTCGCCCACGCGGCCGCCGCCCGTGGCCGGCTCGTGCTTGACGCGGGCGCGGTCCGGGCCGTGGTGGCAGGCCGCGCCTCGCTGCTGCCCGCCGGGATCACCGCGGTCGAGGGGGAGTTCGACGCGGGCGACCCGGTCGACCTGTGCGGCGCCGACGGCCGGGTGGTCGCCCGCGGGCTTGTCAACTACGACGCTGACGAAATCCCGGCGCTGATGGGCCGCTCCACCAGGTCACTGGCTGCCGAACTGGGCCCTGAATACGAGCGGGAAGTCGTGCACCGCGACGATCTGGTGGTGCTGGCGCGCGGCTAAGCCCGCAAAGCTAAGGCTGGGCGCGCGGGCAAGCCTGGGTGCGTGGATCAGGGCTACGGGCGCGGCTCAGGACTCGTCCTCGCCCCCGTCGCCGCTGCTGCTCCCGCCGCCGTTGCTCCCGCCGCCGCTGCTCCCGCCGGTGTCGCGGCGGCCGAACACGCCGGTGAACAGCTGCGACCCGGCGCCAGCCGCGGTTTCCGCGAAGCCCTTGACCAGGCCGATCAGCGGGTCGGCGGACCGGTTCCACGAGTCGGAGTAGGAGCGTGCCGCCGCCCTGACTTCATCGGTCACCGAGACCTGCGGGTCGTCCTCCCGGCGCGGGTAGTTGCCCGCCAGGATGTCGGCGTACTCGCCGTCGGCCACCCACCGGTCCAGCTCGACGAACCTGATCACCGCGAACGGGTGCGTGTTCCCCTGGAGCTGGAGCAGCTTGAGCAGGCCCTCCCGGACGTCAGGGACCGCGTCGTACTCGTGGGCCTGCTGGTGGAACGCGTCGTGACTGAACTCGGACATCCGGTTTCCGCCGGCCAGCTTCATCAGGGCCCGCCGCCCCGCCGCCGGGTCCTGCCCGGCGAGGACGCCGGCCCGGTCGCAGGACAGCTCCGACTTGCGGTACCACTCCTCCAGCGCGGCGATGATCACGCGCAGGCTGATGTAACCGATCGCGAACCAGGCCAGCCGGACGGCCAGCCGGGTCAGGTGGTACAGCATGGTCCGGTAGACGGCGTGCCCGGACAGCACGTGCCCGAGCTCGTGCCCGATCACCCAGCGGATCTCCTCGCCGTCCATCAGATCGACCAGCCCGGTGCTGATCACGACGAACGGCTTGTCCGAGCCCAGGGTCATCGCCATTGGGATCGGGTCCTGGTAGATGAAAAGCTCCGGGACCGCAGGCAGGTCGAGCACGGCCGAGCCGTCCAGCAGCAGCTCGTGCAGGTGCGGGAACTGCTCGGTGGAGGCACGGACCGAGCTGGCCAGGAACAGCAGCCGCAGGCTCCGGTCGCTGAACAGGCTGGCCAGCCGGCGCAGCAGCACGTCAAACCCGGTGAGTTTGCGCATGGCCACCAGCGCCGACCGATCGGCGGGATGCTCGTACGCCCGGGAACTGATCCCGGGCAGGCGTACCCGGGCGCGATCCGGTGGAGTCGTCATGCTAGTCATGGTAGGCGCATTCTGGACGGGGTGAGTTTTCATGTTCGAGCCTGAGCTGGAGGCCATGCCGGACGGCCAGCGTGCCCGGCTTCAGCTGGAGCGGCTGCGCGGTCTGGTGGGCCGGCTGCTCGCCAACGGCGGGGTGCAGGCGGAGCGGCTCAAGCAGGCCGGTGTCGGCGGCGGGCAGGACATCGCCTCGCTGGACGACCTGCCCGCCCTGCCCTTGGCGGGGAAACGTGATCTGTGGGATGCCTATCCGTTTGGCATGACCGGTGTTCCGCTGGCGGACGTGGTGGCCGTGCACGGTTCCAGCGGTACCGGTGGCCGCCCCAGCCTGGTCGCCTACACCCGCGCGGACCTGGCGCTGTGGGCGCGGATGTGCGCGCGGGCGCTGGCGTCCGCCGGCGCCACCCGCGACAGCATCGTGCACAACGCCTACGGCTACGGGCTCTTCACCGGCGGCATCGGGTTCCACCAGGGCGCGATCGAGCTGGGCGCGGCCGTCGTGCCGGTCTCCGGCGGGATGACCACGCGGCAGGTGACGCTCATCCGCGACCTGCGCCCGGACATCTTGTGCTGCACCCCCTCGTACGCGATCCGGCTGGGTGAGGCGCTGGCCGAAGCCGGGGTGCGGCCCGGGGAGGGGCTGGCGCTGAAGGCCGGCCTGTTCGGCGCCGAGCCGTGGTCGAAAGAGCTGCGCACCCGGATCGAGGACCTGTTCGGCCTGCGCGCGCTGGATATCTATGGCCTGTCCGAGGTGATCGGCCCCGGCGTGTCCTGCGAATGCGTCGAGGTGGCCGACGGGCTGCACGTCAACGAGGACCACTTCCTGGTGGAGGCGGTCGGCGGGGACGGCCAGCCGGTCCCGGACGGCACGCCGGGGGAGCTGGTGTTCAGCACCCTCACCCGGGAGGCGCAGCCGCTGCTGCGGTACCGGACCGGGGATGTTGCGTCGCTCCGGCGTGGGCCCTGCGACTGCGGCCGCACGCTGGTGAAGATGAGCAAGATCACCGGCCGCCGCGACGACATGCTGGTCCTGCGCGGCGTGAACGTGTACCCGAGCGAGGTGGAGCGGGTGCTGCTCGGCCATCCGGCGATCGGACCCGACTACCTGCTGGTCCTGGACGAACGGCAGGCCGGCGGCCACCTCATCGCCTGTTGTGAATACGTAACGACTGGCGGCGCCGGCCCCGGTGACCAGGCGGCGGCCGGGTCCGGGCGGCCCACCGAGGGCGACCTGGAATCGCGGCTGCGGACCGAGCTGGGGGTGAGCGTCCGGGTCCGGGTGCTGCCGCCGGGCACGGTGCCGCGCACCGAGATGGGCAAGGCGGTGCGGCTGGCCCGGTGGCGCGATGGCGCGCCGCCGGTGCCCGGCCTGGAGTAGGGCCCGCCCCGGCTGGCGCCCGGCCGTTTCCGCTGGCCGCGGGAGGAAGCTCGGTAAAGTCAGCGCATGGGGCGTGTGCAGCGGCTCGGCGTCATGGGCGGCACCTTCGACCCGATCCACCACGGCCACCTGGTGGCGGCCAGCGAGGTGGGGCACTTTTTCGGGCTGGACGAGGTGGTGTTCGTGCCGACCGGCCAGCCCTGGCAGAAGGACGACAGGAAGGTGTCGCCGTCGGAGGACCGCTACCTGATGACGGTGATCGCGACCGCGTCGAACCCGGCGTTCTCGGTCAGCCGGATCGACATCGAGCGGGGCGGCCCGACGTACACCATTGATACGTTGCGCGACCTGCGGGCCGAGCGCGGGGACGGGGCGGAGCTGTTCTTCATCACCGGGGCCGACGCGCTGGCCCGGATGATGTCCTGGCAGGACGTGACCGAGCTGTTCACGCTGGCGCACTTCGTCGGCTGTACCCGGCCCGGGCACCGGCTGACCGGTGACGGGCTGCCCAAGGACAAGATCAGCCTGATCGAGATCCCGGCGCTGGCGATCTCCTCGACCACCTGCCGGGTCCGGGTCGCGGCCGGTGAGCCGATCTGGTATCTGGTCCCGGACGGCGTCGTGCAGTACATCGCCAAACGCGGGCTCTACCGCCCCGAGTGACCCGGCTCGCGGGTCGGCGGTGGCGTGAGCCGGGCTGGCGGCGCGGGCGTAAGGCGCGCTGGCGCGGTGGCGTGAGGCGCCCCGGCGGCGCTCCGGCGCAGGGCGCGAAACACGGGTGCTACCAGCGGGAGAGTGGCCGGGTGGGCGGAGCGGGATATCCTGGGTTGGATGCCCGCCGGGTGGGAGCCGTCCGGCGCGGGGGATTGACGTCAACGAAGGAGAACGAGCTGCGCACGTGACCGCTACTGCCAGGGCCGTCGAGCTTGCCGGGATCGCGGCCGAGGCTGCGGCCGAGAAGCTCGCCAGCGACATCATCGCGTACGACGTCAGTGAGCAGCTTGTGATCACTGACGTGTTTCTGTTGTGTTCGGCATCCAACGACCGCCAGGTGCGGGCCGTGGTCGAGGAGATCGAGGAGCGGCTGCGCAAGGCCGGTGCCCGGCCGGTCCGCCGGGAGGGTGAGCGGGAAGGCCGCTGGATCCTGCTGGACTATCTCGACGTGGTCATCCACGTCCAGCACGCCGAGGAGCGGGTGTACTACGCGCTCGAACGGCTGTGGAAGGACTGCCCGCAGATCCCCCTGCCCGAGCCGGTAGGAGTCGGCGGGGCAGCCGGGGGCGGGGCTGGCGGGCCGGGCGGCCGGGGACCGCGCTGAGCGTGACAGGCGAGCAAGCGGGTGGCGTAACCGAATCGGGATCTGTGGCCGGATCGGGGGCTGTCGCCGAGCCGGAGTCTGGTGCCGAGCCGGGGTCTG
>DATDGI010000290.1:0-18160 GCA_036522155.1 Streptosporangiaceae bacterium | reverse complement strand
TCACGATGACGGCGCCGTTCATGCGCGCCTACACCGAGCTGCTGGTGAAGACCTGCCACGGCCGGGGCGCGCACGCCATGGGCGGCATGGCCGCGTTCATCCCGAACCGGCGCGACCCGGAGGTCACCGCGATCGCCCTGGCCAAGGTGCGCGACGACAAGACCCGCGAGTCCGGGGACGGCTTCGACGGCTCCTGGGTCGCTCACCCTGACCTGGTCGCGCTGTGCGCGGAGGTGTTCGACGCCGCGCTCGGCGACCGGCCGAACCAGCTCGACCGGCTGCGCGAGGAGGTCAGCGTGACCGGCCCCGAGCTGCTGGCGGTGGACAAGACCCCCGGGGTCATCACCGAGGCCGGCCTGCGCAACAACGTCAGCGTGGGGCTCCAGTACCTGGCCACCTGGCTGGGCGGCAACGGCGCGGTGGCCATTTCCAACCTGATGGAGGACGCCGCCACGGCCGAGATCGCCCGGTCCCAGGTCTGGCAGTGGCTGCACAACGACGTGGCACTCGACGACGGGCCCACGGTCACCCGGGATCTGGTGGAACGGATCATCGGCGAGGAGCTGGCCACCATCCGGGCCGCCGCGGGCCCGGCCTTCGACGCCGCCCGCTACGACCAGGCGGTGTCGCTGTTCACCGAGGTCGCGCTGGCCGACGACTACGCCGAATTCCTCACCCTCCCGGCCTACGAGCGCATGCCCTGATCGCACGCGCCGTTCATGATCGCGAAGGATGTTCAGCGAATAGCACTGACAATCCTTCATGATCTTGGAGTTCGGCCACCTGGAAATGTGCCGCCAGGCGCGGCAATGTGGGGAGTAGCAACGCCCCGCCAGGAAGAGATGACCATGATTGACCAGCTGGTCCCGGCGATGGTGGACATCTGCGGCCCGGATGCGGTGGTGACCGACCCGCTGGAACTGCGCACCTACGAGTGCGACGGGCTGACCTCGCACCGCGCCGCGCCCGCCCTGGTAGTGCTGCCGCAGACCGCCGAGCAGGTGGCCGCGGTGGTCCGGGTCTGCGCCGGGGCCAGGGTCCCGTTCGTGGCCCGCGGCAGCGGCACCGGCCTGTCCGGCGGCGCGCTCCCCCGCACCGACGGGGTGCTGATCGTCACCTCCAAGATGCGGCGGATCATCGCCATCGACACCGGCAGCCAGCGCGCCATCGTCGAGCCGGGGGTCACCAACCTGTCGGTGAGCAACGCGGCACGGCCGTTTGGCTACTTTTACGCGCCGGATCCGTCCAGCCAGCAGGTCTGCTCGGTGGGCGGGAACGTGGCCGAGAACTCCGGCGGCGCCCACTGCCTGAAGAACGGCTTCACCGTGCATCACGTGACCGGGCTGGAGATCGTCACCCCGGCGGGCGAGCTGGTGTGGCTGGGCGACGGCACCGGCGCCGCGCCCGGCTACGACCTGGTCGGGGCGTTCGTCGGCTCCGAGGGCACGCTCGGCATCGTCACCAAGATCGTCGTCAAGCTGACCAAGATCCCGCAGATGGTCACCTGCCTGCTGGCCGCGTTCGAGACCACCGGCGCGGGCGGGGCGGCGGTGTCGGCCATCATCGGGGCCGGCATCATCCCGGCCGCGATCGAGATGATGGACGCGCTCGCGATCGAGGCGGCCGAGGCCGCGGTGGCCTGCCACTACCCGCGGGGCGCGGGCGCGGTGCTGATCGTGGAACTGGACGGGCCGGAATCCGACGTCCGCCGGGACAACGAGGCGGTCCGCCGGCTCTGCCAGCAGGCCGGCTCGACCGAGATCCGGGAGGCGGTGGACCCGGCCGAGCGGGCCGCCATCTGGGCCGGGCGCAAGTCCGCGTTCGCGGCGGTGGGCCGGATCTGCCCGGCCTACATCGTGCAGGACGGGGTGGTGCCGCGGACCGCGCTGGGCACGGTGCTCGACAAGATCGCCGAACTGTCGGCCGAGTCCGGCATCCGGGTCGCCAACGTGTTCCATGCCGGCGACGGGAACCTGCACCCGCTGGTGCTCTACGACGACAGCTCGGCCGCCGACACCGCCGCCGCCGAGGAACTGTCCGGCGCGATCCTGGACCTGTGCATCACCCACGGCGGCTCGATCACCGGCGAGCACGGCGTCGGCGTGGACAAGTCCCGGTATATGCCGAAGATGTTCGGCGCCGACGACCTGGACACCATGCAGCTGCTGCGGTGCGCGTTCGACCCGGACGGCCTGTGCAACCCGGGCAAGATTTTCCCCACCCCCCGGCTGTGCGGGGAGGTCCCCGGGGCCCGGCGCGGCGTGCACCCGCTGGTCGCCTCCGGACTGGCCGAGCAATTCTGATGCCTAACGACTGCCGGCGCCCACCGTCGCGTCCCGGCCCGACCAGCCCGTGGCTGGTGACCCATGGCCGGTGACCAGGTGCTCAAGGACCTGGTGGCGGCCTGCCCGGCGGCCCGCCCGGCGGCCGGGGCCGACGCCGTGGCCGGGGTGACACCCCGCTACGCCGCGTCACCCGCCAGCGTCGCCGAAGCCAGCGCCCTGCTGCGGGCGGCCGCCGCGCACGAGCTGTCGGTGGTGGCCCGGGGCAGCGGCAGCCGCATGGACTGGGGTGCCCCGCCCCGCCGGTGCGACCTGGTGGTCGGCACCTCCCGGCTGGACCAGGTGGTCGAGCACGCCGCCGGTGACCTGGTCGCCCGGGTCCAGGCCGGGGTGAGCCTGGCCAGCCTGGCCGGGGTGCTGGCCGGGGCCGGCCAGCAGCTGGCCCTGGACCAGGCGCCGGACGGCACCGGGCAGCGGCCGGCCGCCACCATCGGCGGCACGCTCGCCACCGGCATGGCGGGCCCGCGCCGGCTGCGCTACGGCACCCCGCGCGACCTGGTGATCGGGATCACCGTGGTGCGCGCCGACGGGACCGTCGCCTCCTCCGGCGGCAAGGTGGTCAAGAACGTGGCCGGCTACGACCTGGGCAAGCTGTTCGCCGGCTCGTACGGGACGCTGGGCCTGATCGTGGAGGCGGTGTTCCGGCTGCACCCGCTGCCCACCGCGGCCAGCTACACGACGGTGAGCACCGGCGGCCCCGGCCCCGCGCGGGCGGCGGTGGCCGCGGCCGCAGCCAGCGAGCTGGCCCCGGTCGCGATCGAGGTCAGCCGGGCCGCCCGGGACCAGCCGGTGCAGGTGGGCGTGCTGCTGGAAGGCGATCCCAGCGGGCTGGCCGAGCGGTCGGCGGCGCTGCGCGAGCTGCTGGGGGACGGGGCGGCGACATCCGAGGATGCGCCGGGGTGGTGGGGCCGGATGGAGCCCCCCGGTGGGCCAGGCGCCCCCGGCGGCCCCCGCAGTCCCGGCACGCTGGTCCGGGTCGCGTTCTGGGCCGCGGCCCTGCCCCGCGTGCTGGCCGCGATCGACGCCGCCGCGGCCGCGGTGTCGGCCGACCCGCAGCTGACCGGCTCGGCCGCGTCCGGGGTGATCTACGCCGCGCTGCCCGCCAGCACCAGCCCGGGCGCGGCCGCCGGGTTCGTGACCGGCCTCCGGGAGGCCCTGGCCCGCGGTGACGCGGACGCCCGGCCCGCCAGCGCGCCGTTCCCGGACAGCCCGCCGGTGCTGGCCAGCGCGGTGGTGGTGCACGCCCCGCCGCCGGTGGCCGAACGGGTGGACCTGTGGGGCCCGGTGCCCGGGCTGCCGCTGATGCGGGCGGTCAAGGACCAGTTCGACCCCGGGCACCGGATGGCGCCGGGCCGGTTCGCGGGAGGAATCTGATGACCCTGGACCCCACCGGCGAGCTGGCCTCGGTCGTGTCGGACTGCGTCCACTGCGGGTTCTGCCTGCCCCACTGCCCGACCTACCAGCTGTGGGGCGAGGAGATGGATTCCCCCCGGGGCCGTATCCACCTGATCTCCCAGGCCCTGCAGGGCGCCCAGCTCACCGAGGCGGCCAACAGCCACCTCGACCGCTGCCTCGGCTGCATGGCCTGCCTGCCGGCCTGCCCATCGGGGGTCCGCTACGACCGGCTGATCGAGGCGGCCCGCACCTGGACCGAGGAGCCACCGCCCGGCCTGGCGCCCGCCCCGGCCCGGACCAGGCGGGAACGGGCGCTGCGCGCGGCCATCTTCGCGACGTTCCCCTACCCGCGGCGGCTGCGGGCGCTGCTGGCCCCGCTGCGCGGCGCCCAATGGGCCCGGCTGGACCAGCTGGCCGGGCGCAGCCGGGCCGCCCAGCGGCTGGCCCCCGAGCTCGCCTCGGCGCTGCGGCTCGCGCCGGCCCCGGCGGCCAGGACGCCGGCCCTGCCCGGCCGGATGCCCGCCCGTGGCGAGCGGCGGGCGGTGGTGGGCATGCTCACCGGCTGCGTGCAGCAGGTGTTCTTCCCGCAGGTCAACGCGGCCACCGCGCGCGTGCTGGCGGCCGAGGGCTGTGACGTGATCATCCCGCGCGACCAGGGCTGCTGCGGGGCACTGTCGCTGCACTCGGGCCGGGCGTCCGAAGCGGCCAGGTTCGCCCGGCGGACCATCGCCGCCTTCGAGCGGGCCGGGGTGGACGCGATCGTGGTGAACTCGGCGGGCTGCGGCTCGGCCATGAAGGAGTACGGCCCGCTGCTGGCGGGCCCGCACGCCGGCCCGGCGGCGGACGCCGACTGGCCCGAGCGGGCGGCCGCGCTCAGCGGCAAGGTGCGCGACTTCAGCGAGTTCCTGGCCGGGCTGCCCGGCGGGCCGCGGGCGGCCCGGCACGAGCTGCCGGTCACGGCGGCCTACCACGACGCCTGCCACCTGGCCCATGCGCAGCGGATCCGGCAGCAGCCGCGCGACCTGCTCGCCGCCATCCCGGGCCTGCGGCTGGCCGAGGTGGGCGACGGCGGGACCTGCTGCGGTTCGGCCGGTGTCTACAACCTGCTCCAGCCGGAGGCGGCCCGCGAGCTCGGCGAGCGCAAGGCGGCCGCCGTCCAGGCGACCGGGGCCGCCCTGGTCGTGTCCGGGAACCCGGGCTGCAGCCTGCAGATCGCCGCGTCGATGGCCGAATCGGGCGGCAGCACCCCGGCCGTGGCGCACATCGCCGAGGTGCTCGACGCGTCGATACGCGGCCTGCCCGTGCGCGCGCTAACCAGCGGGTGACCTGGACGCGGAACCGCTGGAGCGGCCCGGGGCGGCCCGGTGATCCTGCGCCCGCGCAGCCAGCGGGTCAGGTGCGACTCGGGCTGAACCGCGGCTTCCGGACCGCCTAGCCGGCCCCCGGGCTGGCCACCGTCTCGGTAGCGGCCAGCCACGCCGGATCCAGGTCCCCCTCGGCGACGATCACCGCTGGCCCGGTCAGATAGCCGGTGCCGCCCTTGATCACCACACCGAGCCGGCCGCCCGGAACGCAGACCTGCCAGGCGCCCCCGGGCTGGCCGGTGGCCTGGTTCGCGGCCGCGGCGGCCGCCACCGCTCCGGTCCCGCACGACCGGGTCTCCCCGGAACCCCGCTCGTGGACCCGCATGGCCACCGTCTGAGTCCCGGTGATCTGCACCACTTCCACATTGGCGCCGTCCGGGAACTGCCTGGGGTCCAGCTCCGGCGGGCCGACCAGGTCGAACTCGCCCACCGGCCGGTCCACCAGGCAGACCAGATGCGGATTCCCGATGGCGACCCGCAGCCCCTGGCACGTCTCGCCGCCGATGACCGCGTGGCCCGGGCCGAGCACCGCCGCCTCGCCCATGTTCACCGTGATCTCGCCGTCCTGGCGCAGCCAGACCCGCCGCGTTCCCGACCGGGTGGCTACGGTGAACTCCGAGCCGGTGACCAGGCCGTGCTCGGCCAGATAACGGGCGAAGACCCGGATCCCGTTGCCGCACATCTCCGCGACGCTGCCGTCCGCGTTGCGGTAGTCCATGAACCACTGCGGGGGTGGTGCCGCACCGGCCGCCGCGCCCGGGCCGGCCGGGCCCGTTACCGCGGCGGCGCGTACCGCCCTGAGCACGCCATCGGCCCCCAGCCCGGCCCGGCGATGGCACAGGCGGGTCACCAGTTCGGCCGTCAGGCCCAGGTCACCGCCGGGATCGATGAGGATCACGAAGTCGTTCTCGGTGCCGTGCCCCTTCGCGAACCGCATGGGCCTGATGGTAGCCAGCGGCCAGCGGACCACGGGAACCGCCGCTCCCCGCCAGCCGTCCAACCGGCTGCACCGTATACGCCGGACTTGTGAGGAGGGAGCCCGACATGCACCTGAGCATCCGCGCTCGCCTGATCTGGGCCATTCTCGGGGCAGCCGTGCTGGCCGGTACCGCCTGGGCCGCCCGGGCCACCGCCCCCGGGCCCCCGGCCGCCGCCGGGGCGCAGCTGGCCGCCGTGACCGCCGGGCCGGACGGCAGGACGGCCAGCGCACCGGGCACGAGCGGTGCTTCACCGCTGACGCCGTATCCCGGCTGGTGCTGCACGGCCGGGAACCCGCTGGGCGTGACTGTGACCGGGCAGGCCACCGCGCACGGCGCCGGGCACGCGGCCAGGGCCGCCGCCATCGCCAGCGCGATGACGGACGCCATGGGCCAGGCGCAGGCCCTGGCCAGCGCGGCCGGGATCACGCTGGGGCGGATCATCAATGTGCAGATCTCCGCGTACTACTACCCGTACCCGATCCCCATGGGCGCTGCCTCCGGGGCCCCGGCGAGCCCGGGCGGATCTGGACGTGTGACCGGCGTGACCGGTTCCGGCGCAACCAGCGGAGGGGCCAGTCCCCCCGCCGCCGGGGGCGCTCCCGCCATCGCGTGCCCGGTCACGGCCCAGTGCCTGCCCTACCCGGGAGCCGGCACCTCCGCCAGCGTCACGGTCACCTGGGCGATCGGCTAGCGGTGCTCCCCCGGCCGGGACGGCAGAGCGGGCAGCGTCCCGGCCAGCCCGGCCCAGGCCGTCAGCGCGCGGTCCAGCAGATCACCGGTGTCACCGGTACCGGCCATGAGCCAGGTGACCCGGGGATCACGGCGGAACCAGGCTTCCTGGCGCCGAGCGAACCGCCTGGTCGCCAGGATGGTCTGGGTGCGCGCCTCGTCTTCGGTGCATTCCCCGGCCAGGAACCTGAGCACCTGCGCGTAGCCGAGGGCGCGGCTGGCGGTCCGGCCCTCCCGCAGGCCGGCCCGCTCCAGCGCGGCCACCTCGGCGACGAAGCCCTCCCGCCACATCCGGCCGACCCGGTCCGCGATCCGCTGGTCCAGCTCGGGCCGAAGCACCTGAAGGCCGATCTGGACCACCGGGTAGCACGCCTCGTACCGGGGCAGGGCCGCGGTGAACGGGTGGCCGGCCACCTCGATCACCTCCAGCGCGCGGACGATCCGGCGGCCGTTGCTGGGCAGGATCACGCTGGCCGCGGCCGGGTCAACCGCGGCGAGCCGGGCGTGCAGGGCGGCCGGCCCGGCGGCGGCCAGCTCGGCCTCCAGCCGGCGCCGCACCGCCGGGTCGGTGCCAGGGAACTCCAGGTTGTCCAGCGCGGCCCGCAGGTACAGGCCGGACCCCCCGGCCAGCACCGGGACGTGGCCGCGGGCGTGGATGCCGGCCATCACCTCCCGGGCCAGCCGCTGGTACACGGCCACGCTGGCGGTCTGCCGGACGTCCCAGATGTCCAGCAGGTGATGGGGCACCCCGCGCCGCTGGCCGGGGCCGAGCTTGGCGGTGCCGATGTCCATCCCCGCGTAGAGCTGCATCGAATCGGCGTTGACCACCTCGCCGCCCAGCGCCAGCGCCACCGCCAGAGCCAGTTCCGACTTCCCGGCCGCCGTCGGGCCGACGATCGCGATCACGCGGTCCGGCATGAGTTCAGCCTGCCCGCAGTGGTTCCCAGGACGCGACCAGATAGGTGACCCCGTACGGGCAGGACATGCACAGCAGGTGGCCCTGCAGCCGGGCCCCGGTCGCCGCCCCGGCCAGCACCTGCCACGCGGCCCGGCCGGCCACCAGCAGCCGCTCGTCCTGGGCCGGGTCGAGCCGGGCCAGCCAGCGGGCATCGGCCGCAGCCAGGGCCTCGGCGACGTCCTCGTCGTACTCCTGTGCCTGCGGGTCGGGCGCCCCCTCGATGTCGCGGGCCCGCCGGGCCGAACCGTCGCCCATGGCCAGCACGGCCACCCGGGCGGCCCGTCCCGCGATCATGACGCCCAGCTTGCGGCAGTCGCCCGGGGCCGTCCGCTGGCCGACGGCCTGGAATAGCACCTGCGGCCCGTTCCCGCCGTCGCCCAGGCCGGCCCGGCCCAGCAGCCAGCGGCCAACCGTCAGCGACAGCGGCAGGGCCGGCTCGCCATCACCGATCACGCCCGGCACTCCGTACTCGGCCAGGCTGCCCGCTGTGTCCGGCCCGTACTCGCGGTCGGCCGGGCCGCCCCCGACGACCGCGATGAGGTCCGGCCCGGCCGCCGCCAGGGCCCGCACGGCCCGATCACAGGCGTCCGCGACCGCCAGTAGCGGGGCGGGTGGCTCGGCCGCGGCCGCGCCCAGCGCGGCCGGGATGAGCAGCGGCGGGTGCGGGCCGACAGCGGCGGCGCTAAGCATGATCCGCCTCCGTGGTCCACGAGCTTGTCTGGGCCTGAAGCATAGGACCCGGCAGCCAGTGCCGGGGCCGGGGTGCGGCTCGGGCGCTCACCGCTCCGGCCGTCACCGCTCCGGCCGTCACCGCTCCGGCCTAGGGCACCGGCGCGCCGACCGCTGGCATGCCGAGGGGCACGGCGGCGGCCGCCCCGGCGGTTTCCCGCCGTGCCTGCCAGGCGTCGCCGCCCCGGGTGCGCCGGACCGACAGCGGGGCATCATCGGCGATGAGGTAGTGCGGGGCCGCGTGGGTCACAGTCGTGGTCACCACGTCCCCCGGCCGCGGGCCCGTGCCGGCCGGTGCGAAATGCACCAGCCGGTTGTCCCTGGCCCGGCCGGACATCCGGTGGGTGGCCTCGTCCTTGCGCCCCTCCCCCTCGGCGACCAGCACCTCGACCTGGCTGCCGACCAGGGCCTGGTTCCCGGCCAGGGCCACCTCGGCGGTCAGCGCGGCCAGCCGCTCGTAGCGCTCGGCCACCACGGCCGCTGGCACCTGCCCGTCCATGGCCGCGGCGGGCGTGCCCGGCCGCGGTGAGTACTGGAAGGTGAACGCCCCGGCGAACCCGGCCCGCCGGACCAGGTACAGGGTGTCGGCGAAGTCCCGCTCGGTCTCGCCCGGGAACCCGACGATGATGTCGGTGGTGATCGCGGCCCCCGGGATGGCGGCCCGGACCCGGTCCAGGATGCCCAGGTAGGCCTCCCGCCGGTAGGCGCGCCGCATGGCCCGCAGCACCGCGTCCGACCCCGACTGCAGCGGCATGTGCAGCTGCGGCATGACGTTCGGCGTCCCGGCCATGGCCGCGATCACGTCGTCGGTGAAGTCCCGCGGATGGGGCGAGGTGAACCGGACCCGTTCCAGCCCGTCGATCTCCCCGCAGGCCCGCAGCAGCCGGCCGAACGCCTGGCGGTCGCCGAACCCCACCCCATAGGAGTTCACGTTCTGGCCGAGCAGAGTGACCTCAAGCACGCCGTCGGCGACCAGGGCCCGGATTTCGGCCAGCACGTCGCCCGGGCGGCGGTCCTGCTCCCGGCCGCGCAGGCTCGGCACGATGCAGAAGGTGCAGGTGTTGTTGCAGCCGACGGAGATGGCGACCCAGGCCGCGTAGGGGGACTCCCGCCGGGCGGGCAGGACGGACGGGAACCGCTCCAGCGACTCGACGATCTCGACCTGGGCCTCCGCCTGCACCCGGGCCCGTTCCAGCAGCACCGGCAGTGAGCCGATGTTGTGGGTGCCAAACACCACATCCACCCACGGCGCGCGCTCCGCGATGCCCGCCCGGTCCTTCTGCGCCAGGCAGCCGCCGACCGCGATCTGCATGCCGGGCCGGGCGTTCTTCACCGGCAGCAGGTGCCCGAGGTTGCCGTACAGCCGGTTGTCGGCGTTTTCCCTGACCGCGCAGGTGTTGAACACGATGACGTCCGCGACCTCGTCACCCGCCGCCCGCTGGTAACCCGCTTCTTCCAGCAGGCCGGCCAGCCGCTCGGAGTCGTGGGAGTTCATCTGGCACCCGTAGGTGCGGATCTGGTAGGTGCGCGCTGCGTCCATGTCGACATACGAGGGTACGCGGGTCCCACGCCATGTCCGGAATTTCCCGTGGCCGGGCCGGGAGAGGAGGACGATACTGCCATGACTGAGAGCTTGCCGCCCCCGCCGCCGAGCTTGCCGCCGCCGCCGCCGGCTCTGCCCTACGGCACCTGGCCATCCCCGATCTCCGCCGCCGACGTAGCCCGCCAGCAGCGGCTGGTCTCCTACCCGCTCGGGATCGGCAAGGACGTGTGGTGGCAGGAACGGCTGCCGACCGAAGGTGGCCGGGTCACCGTCGTCCACCTCGGCTCGGACGGGAAGCGGCGCGACCTGCTGCCCGTCCCGTGGAGTGCCCGGACCCGGGTGCACGAATACGGCGGCCTGTCCTACCTGCCCGTCCCGGCCACCCGCCGGGCCCGCACCGGCAGCGCGATCGTTTTCGCGAACTACGCCGACCAGCGCCTGTACCTGCTGGAGACGCCCCGCAAGGAGACGGACGCGGAGCCGCGGCCGCTCACCCCGGCGGCCGGGGGCAGCCCGGGCCACCCGGCGCTCCGGTTCGCCGACTTCACGCTGTCACCCGACCGGTCTGAGGTCTGGTGCGTCCAGGAGCGGCACACCGACGGCAAGGTCGTCCGGGCGATCGTGGCCGTCCCGCTCGACGGGTCGGCGGCCGAGAACCCCGAGGCGATCCGCGAACTGGTCACCGGGGCGGACTTCTTCGCCTTTCCGACGCCGTCGCCCGACGGCAAGCGGCTGGCCTGGATCTGCTGGAACCATCCGCGCATGCCCTGGGACGGGACCGAACTGCGGGCGGCGGTGATCGAGAAGGGGGTGCCAGGCCCCGGCCGGCCGATCAAGGGCGGCATGCAGGAATCGGTGCTGTCGCCGCTGTGGCGGGACACGTCCAGCCTGTACGTGGTCACCGACTGGCCGGGCTGGTGGAACATCTACCAGGTAGGCCTGCTCGGTGAGCCGTCGCAGGCGCTGTACCCGGCCGAGGAGGAGTTCGCCAGCCCGCTGTGGCAGCTCGGCGCCCGCCCGTTCGCGGTGCTGGCCGACGGCAGGCTCGCGGTGCTGCACGGGGTCGGCGGCATGGGGCTGGGCGTGCTCGACCCGGAGACCGGCGACCTGGCCGACCTGCACACCGGCTATCCGGTGTTCCTGTCCGGACTGTCGGCCGATGGGATGTCGGTGCTCGGGGTCGCGGGTGGCCCGGCCACCCCGATGGCCGTCATCCGGGTGGATGTGGAGACGGGCGAGGTGCAGGTGCTGTGCGAGGAGTCCGAGGCCGTGCCCGACGCCGCCTACCTGCCGCAGCCCCGGCAGGTGGAGCTGGAAGGCCGGTACGGGCGCACCGTGCACGCCCTGGTGTACCCGCCGGCCAGCCCCGATGTGACCGCCCCCGACTCCGAGCGGCCCCCGTACGTGGTGTGGGTGCACGGCGGGCCCACCTCGCACGCGCTAGCGCTGCTCGACATCGAGAAGGCCTACTTCACCAGCCGTGGCATCGGCATCGTGGACGTCAACTACGGCGGCTCGACCGGGTACGGGCGCCGCTACCGTGAGCGGCTCCGCCGCCAGTGGGGGGTGGTGGACGTGGAGGACGCCATCGCCGCCGCCCGGGCCCTGGCCGAGGCGGGCGAGGCCGACCCGGCCCGGCTGGCGATCCGCGGCGGCTCGGCCGGCGGGTGGACGGCGCTGGCCGCGGTGACCACCCACGCGGGCAGCGGCCCGGTGTTCGGCGCGGCCACGTCCTATTTCGGCGTGGCGGATCTGCGCGAGTTCGCCACCCAGACCCACGACTTCGAGTCGCGCTACCTCGATGGCCTCATCGGCCCGCTGCCCGGCTTCGAGGCGGTCTACACCGAACGGTCACCGGCGGGCCACGTGACCGAGGCGACCTGCCCGATCCTGCTGCTGCAGGGCCTGGAGGACCCGATCGTGCCGCCCGCCCAGTCCGAGGCCATCGCCGCCCAGCTGGCCGCGCATGGCATCCGGCATGCGTACCTGGCGTTCGAGGGTGAGTCGCACGGTTTCCGCCGGGCCGAGACGATCATCGCCTGCCTGGAGGCCGAGCTGTCGTTCTACGCCCAGATCTTCGGGTTCGTGGCCCCGGGCATCCCGGAGCTGAAACTGGCCCGCCAGGACTAGGCCACGTCCTGACCGGCGGGCGGGGCGGTCAGCGGGCGAATTCGGTGGCCCGGGACTCGCGGACCACCGTGACCCGGATCTGCCCGGGGTAGGTCAGCTCGCCCTCGACCTGCTTGGCCACGTCCCGGGCGATCACCTGGGCCTGGAGGTCGTCCACCTTGTCCGGCTTGACCATGACCCGGATCTCCCGGCCGGCCTGCATGGCGAACACCTTTTCCACGCCGTCGTGGGCGCTGGCGATCTCTTCCAGCCGCTCCAGCCGCTTCACGTAGGCTTCCAGCGACTCCCGGCGGGCACCGGGCCGCCCGCCGCTGATGGCGTCCGCCGCCTGGGTGAGCACCGCCTCGACGGTGCGCACCTCGACCTCGTTGTGGTGGGCCTCGATGGCGTGCACCACGTCCGGCGGCTCGCCGTACCGGCGGGCGATCTCCGCGCCGATCAGGGCGTGGCTGCCCTCCACCTCGTGGGTGAGCGCCTTGCCGATGTCGTGCAGCACGGTGCACCGCTTGAGCAGGGCCGGGTCGAGCCCGAGCTCGCTGGCCATCATCGCGGCGATATGTGCCGATTCCACCAGGTGGCCCAGCACGTTCTGGCCGTAGGAGGTGCGGTAACGCAGCTGGCCGAGCAGGGTCACCAGCTCGGGATGCATGTCGGTGATGGCGAGTTCGACCATGGCATCGTCGCCCGCCTTCTCGCACAACTGCGCCACCTCGCTCTTGCTGCGCTCGTAGACCTCTTCGATCCGCTGCGGATGGATGCGGCCGTCCAGCACCAGCCGCTCCAGCGTGAGCCTGCCCACCTCCCGCCGGACCGGGTCGAAGCAGGAAAGCAGCACCGCCTCGGGCGTGTCGTCGATGATCAGGTTGACCCCGGTCACCGATTCGAAGGCGCGGATGTTGCGACCCTCCCGGCCGATGATCCTGCCCTTCATCTCGTCGCCGGGCAGGTGCAGCACGGACACCACGGACTCGCTGGTCTGCTCGCTGGCCACCCGCTGGATGGCCAGGGTCACGATCCGCCTGGCCCGCTGCTCGCCATCGCGCCGCGCCTGGTTCTCGGTTTCCCTGACGATGAGCGTGGCCTCCCGTTTGGCCTGGTTCTCGATGGCCGCCACCAGTTCGGTCTTGGCCTGCTCCGCGGTCAGGCCGGCCACCCGTTCCAGCACTTCGCGGCGCTCGTCGGCCAGCCGGGCCAGTTCCTGGCGTTGCTCGTCCAGCTCCTGCCGGGCCTGCTCGACGGCCGCGGACCGCTCCTCCAGGGCCCGCCGCTCCCCGTCCAGCCGGCCCTCCCGCTCGGCCAGCCGGTGCTCCCGGCGCTCCAGGTCGGCCCGCAGCTGGGCCGCTTCGTCCTTGACCGACCGCAGCTCCGCCTCGGCCTCCTGGCGGGCCCGGTCGGTCTTCTCGGCGGACTGCTCGGCCCGGCGCATGATCCCGGCCGCGTCGGCCTCGGCCGCGGCCCGGATCTCCTCGGCCGAGCGGCCGGCTTCGTCCAGCCGCGGCTGTGCCTCCTTGGCCGTCCGGCTGGCCTCGGCCAGCTGCCGGTTCGCGGCCCGGGCGAGTTCCGGGGTGGCCCCGGTGGCTTCCGCGCGGTCCGCGGCCGGGACCGGCGTGCGGGCAGGCCGGCGGGCGATGACGACCAGCACACAGGCGGCGGCGAACAGGGCCAGCAGCCCGATCACCGCGATGACAAGGGCGATGCCGCTGCTCATGGCGGACCCCAATCCTGTTCGCTGGCCCAGCCACCGGCAGGCACCGCCGATGGCTCCTGCGGCGAGGGGGTACGCGCGCCGACCGCGGCGTCCATCCGTGGCGGCCGGCGGGCAGCCGGCGGCTGCCGGTGAGTTCCCGGCGGCCCCGCCACGCGCTGGGCCAGAAGCCGGCCCGGACCGGCCAGGGGTCCTGCCTCCCTGGCCACCGGCCTGCCTCCAGCCTGCTGCATCCCGGGCCGGGCATCGGTGGCCCGGGTATCTTCAGCGCCCTGCCTGGCCACCCTCGGTGAGCCGGTGATCGGCCGACCAGCGGCTCACCGGTGAGCAGGCCGGTGGCGCCTTATCCCTTGGCCGGCAGCCGGGCGCGACCGCCCGCCGGCCATTTCGTCTTCAGTCATCCGCGTCTGCGGACCAACACCTCGCTGCCGTGAGGTTAAGCCGAGATAACAATTTGGGCAAGCTATCCCGGGGCCGGCCGGGATAAATCGGGTCACCGCGGCGCCCATTCGTCCTCGGCCGTGGCCGCGGAAATGGCCTCGGCGGCCGCTTCTTCGTCCAGGTCAAGCCCGGCGCCGGGGCCCAGGGCCAGCGCCAGGCCGGACCCGGCCTCCTGTTCCAGCGCTTCCCTTACCACCTGGTAAGCCAGTCCAGCCGGGTAACCCTTGCGGGCCAGCACGCCGATCAGGTGACGCACCCTGGCCGGCAGCGGCCGGCCGCGGGTGGCCGCCACCCGCCTGGCGATCAGCTGGCGGGCCATGGCCGCCTCGTCCTGCGGCCCGAGCGAACCGACCGCCGTACGCACCTCGTCGTCGGCGACGCCCCGCTGGCGCAGTTCGGCCGACAGCGCCCGGCGCGCCAGGCCCCGGCCATGGTGCCTGGTATCGACCCAGGCCTGCGCGAAGGCGGCGTCGTCGATCAGCCCCACATCGGCAAACCGGCCGAGGACGTCGTCGGCCACCTCGTCCGGTATCTGGCGCTTACGCAGCGCGGTGGCCAGCTGCGCCCGGGTGCGGGGCGCGGCGGTGAGCAGGCGCAGGCAGATCTGCCGCGCCGCCTCGGCCGGGTCGGCATCCCCAGCCGGGCCCGAGCCTCCGGCCGGGCCTAGGCCCTCCCCCGGGCCGGTGCCGCTGCCCCGGCCCGTGCCTCTCCGGCCTGTTCCGCCACGGCCCGTGCCCGCGCGGCCCGCCCGCTGCCTACCCGTCACCACCTGGAGCCCCGGGCAGCTCCGCGGCCACGTCGGGCGCCGCGTCCGGGACCAGGCTCAGGCTCCCGGCCGCGCCCGGGCCGTGCCCGGCCGTCAGGTCCGCGTCCAGCCGCGGGCCGACCCCGAGCTTCTCCTTGATCTTCTTCTCGATCTCGTTGGCCAGGTCGGGGTTGTCGTGCAGGAAGGTGCGGGCGTTCTCCTTGCCCTGTCCCAGCTGGTCGCCCTCGTAGGTGTACCAGGCGCCGGACTTGCGGACGATCCCCTGCTCCACCCCGAGGTCGATCAGGCCGCCTTCCCGGCTGATCCCGAATCCGAACAGGATATCGAACTCTGCGGTTTTGAAAGGCGACGCGCACTTGTTCTTGACGACCTTGATCCGGGTGCGGCTGCCGACCGGCTCGGTGCCATCCTTGAGGGTCTCGATCCTGCGCACGTCAAGCCGGACCGAGGCGTAGAACTTGAGCGCCCGGCCGCCGGTGGTGGTTTCCGGGCTGTTGTGGACCATGACGCCATCGACGAAGTAGTTGTGAGATCCCTCCACCTCGATGTCGAAGCGGTTCATGGAGCGCGTAGGCGGCTTGACGTGGATATCGAGGATCGTCGCTGGGGTAAGTCCCATCTCGGGTGCGGTGAACTCGGGCTGGACACCGAACTGGCCGCGGAACCGCGGGAGGAGCTTGTACTCCATCGAGGGATGAACGTAGGGGGCCACCAGCCGCTGGAACTTCTCTGTGCTCGCGGTGGTGAACTGCAGAACGTTCTCCTGCCGGGCCCCTCGCCTGGTGAGCTTCATGTCCAAGCCATGGGAGTCACGCAGGTACTGCACGAGCCGCTGCCGTGACCCCGGGCTCATCGCCTCAACGCAGATCTCGATCCGGCCGGTCCCGCCCCTCGTCCGTTCCTGCACACCCTTGGACCGGAGGGTGAAGCAGCCGTCGTCCATGTACCAGACGGCGAGCGCCAGCGGCGTGAGCGACTTGAGGTACTCCCAGGTGAGGTGCTTCTTGCCGTCACCGAAATAGACAATGCTGCGCAGTTCCGCCAGTTCCGGGAGCGGGTGGACGTCAGCGAACACAGCACCCCTGGCATTGGTGGACCTGCTGCACGGGATGTTCCCGAGCATCTCCACCTTCCAGTCGAGGTACGCCACCTGCTTCGCACCGTGGCCCATCCGGAACCGGGTGCCGGACCTGCCGCGGGTGTTCGGGGACAGGCAGCCGTCCCCCATCAGCGAGCCCAGAATGACCTGCTGCTGACTGGGGCTCAGCCGCCTCGCCTCGGCTATAGCGACCCGGTCGCCGGGGATCAGTTCCCCGGCCTGGCGCCATCCCCCCGGCGTACGGATCAGGTGATTTTCGGTGGCCGCGAACTGCGCCCTGCCGTTCCCGCCCGACTTGGCCACCGTGAACTGGAGGAACCGCTCGGCGCGGCCGTTGTTGAACCAGTTCACGATGCGGCGGGGAACGACCCGGTCCTGCTCGGGATCGTAGGAAAGTACCTCCACATCCAGTCGCTGGTTGACGATCTTGCCGATCTTCTCCTGGCTGCCGTCCGCCAGGGTCACCCTGGTCCCGTACGACATGCAGCCGAACATGACCCCGACCTTCTCCCGCAGCTGGTTGATGAAGATCGCGGTGGTCTTGGTCTGGCTCAGCGCGCCGGTGAGCTTCCGCAGCGCCTGCGACATGAGTCTGGCCTGCAGGCCGACGTGACTGTCGCCCATCTCGCCCTCGATCTCGGCCCGGGGCACCAGCGCGGCCACCGAGTCGATGACGACGACGTCGATCGCGCTGGAGCGGATGAGCATGTCCACGATCTCCAGCGCCTGCTCGCCGGTGTCGGGCTGGGACACCAGCAGCGCGTCGGTGTCGACCCCCAGCTTCTGGGCGTAGTCGGGGTCGAGGGCATGCTCCGCGTCGATGAACGCGGCGATCCCGCCCAGCTTCTGCGCGTTGGCCACCGCATGCAGGGCCACGGTCGTCTTGCCGGAGCCCTCTGGCCCGTAGATCTCGACCACCCGGCCGCGTGGGAGGCCGCCGATGCCGAGCGCGACGTCCAGCGAGATCGCCCCGGTCGGGATCACCTCGATCGGCGCCCGGATCTCGTCGCCGAGCCGCATGATCGAGCCCCGGCCGAACTGCCGCTCGATCTGGGCGAGCGCCGTCTCCAGGGACTTCTCCCGGTCACCGACCTTGCCGCCCGCCCTGTCGCTGCCTGCCATGGGTACTCCCGTCGGGATGAATAAGGCTTCTTGTCGGCCCAGACGCTACGCACCGCCACCGACAAAATTGCGCGCACTGGCTGCCGGGCCCGCGCCACAGCTGACTATGCCGCAGGTTTACCACGCCGCTGCTTACTTTAGGCGAACAACTGTTCGATCATGAACACGACACGCCGCCCGTGCGGCAGAATCCCGGCCCGGCCGTCAGCGGAGCCGTTCCGGCACGTCGAACGCCTCGCACACGGCCCGCCACACGGCCTTCGGCTCCACCCCGTCGGCCAGCCCCTGTTCTACCGTCCGGCCCTCCAGGTCGGCCAGCACGAAGTCCCTGGCCACACTGTCCGCGTAGGAATCGCCGAATTGTTCCCGCATCCGCTTCCAGAACACCGTCAGCCGCACGGCGCCAGGCTACCGGTCACCTGCCGGACACCTGCCGTCGAGCCAATCGTGATCGTTTGCTGAGAATGCCCTCAGGACCGCGGGGAACAGTGATGCGTAAGGGGCACAATCCGAGCGGAGCAACAGCCGATGACTCTCCGGCAGGATTCCGGATCCGGGCCAGCGCAGCCCGGTGAACCGGCAGTAGGCACTCCCGGTACCGAGGTGACCGCGGCTGGCCCGGCCACGGCGCCCGGCCCAGCGGCCGGGCTCAGCCAGGATGGCGGGCCACGTACCCGGCCGCGCGGGGCGCTCGCGGCCGCCGTCGCCATCGCCCTGGTGGCCTTCATCGGGCTGGCGGGGCTCACCGCCTTCCTGCTGGCCAGCCACCACCGGCCCGGGCCGGCCCGGACGGTGGTGCCCGCGGCCTTCCGGCTGCGCACCGGCCAGTGCGTCGATTCGGCCGCCAACGGGGTCTC
>DATDGI010000289.1:0-2008 GCA_036522155.1 Streptosporangiaceae bacterium | reverse complement strand
GTCGCTGCGGCGCTGGCCGCCCGGGTGGCCACGCTGCCCGCGCACCTGTGGCGGTCGCTGACCTGGGACCAGGGCCGGGAAATGGCCGCCCACGCCAGCTTCACCATCGCCACCGGCATCCCGGTCTACTTCTGCGAACCGCACAAGCCATGGCAGCGCGGCTCCAACGAGAATACGAACGGGCTGCTTCGCCAGTACCTGCCCAAGGGCACCGACCTGTCCGTGCACACCGCCGGCGACCTCGCCCGCATCGCCCGCAGCCTCAACGGCAGGCCCCGCAAGACCCTCGACTTCATGACACCATCAGAAAAGCTCGCCGAGCTCATTGCGCACACCGGTTGAACCCGCCCAGGTTTCGTGCCAGGTGACGGTTGACACTGACCCTAGGAGACTGAGGGAACCGTCCACGGCCGGTCGGCTTTGATGTTACGGACTGGCGTGGTGGTGGAGGGTCACTCGCGCTCGATCTAATGAGAGCTACCGAGCCGCCGTCGGGCAGACTCGGACCCTGGTAGCCGCCGGCGGGTGAGCACTCCCTCGATCTGGACCATGAGTCCTGACGAAAGACCGTGCCCCTGCCGGTAGCCGGGAGAGTGGATCGCTGATGGGATGTCGTGCCCGCCCCTGGTGACGGGGGCGTGAGCACTGCTTCATTAGGTCGCTGATGGTTCTCCCGAACGGCTGCCGAGGGTGACTGGCATCGAGGACGGGAGACCTGTGTTGCGAGTGTTTGTCGGCGATGACTGGGCCGAGGACCACCACGACGTGGAGCTGATGGACGTGGCCGGGCGGGTGCTGGCCAAGGCAAGGCTGCCTGAGGGGATCGCGGGAGTGACCCGGCTGCATGCGATGGTCGGCGAGCAGCTCGGTGACGCGGATCCCGATGAGGCCGGGGTGCTGGTTGGGATCGAGACTGACCGCGGCCCTTGGGTGGCCGCGCTGGCCGCGGCCGGGTATGAGGTGTTCGCGGTCAATCCGCTGCAGGCGGCGCAGTACCGGAAGCGGCATGCGGTGTCGGGCGCCAAGAGCGACGCCGGTGATGCGCATGTGCTCGCCGACATGGTCCGCACTGACGCCCACCAGCTGCGGCCAGTCGCTGCCGACAGTGCGCAGGCAGAGGCGATCAGGGTCGTCACGCGGATGCACAAGACGTTGATCTGGGAGCGGACCCGCCACACCCAGCGGCTGCGGCACGCCTTGCGTGACTACTTCCCGGCCGCCCTGGAGGCGTTCGAGGACCTGGACGCTGCCGACACCCTGGAGTTGCTGGCCAAGGCCCCTGATCCTGCGTCCGCGGCGAAGCTGACCATCAGCCAGATCAGCGTCGCGCTCAAGCGTGCCCGCCGCCGCGGCATCACCGGCAAGGCCGCTGCGATCCAGGCTGCCTTGCGGGCGGGGCATCTGGGCCAGCCCGCTGTGATCACGACCGCCTACGGTGCGTCTGTGCGTGCCCTGGCTGCGATCCTGGTCACCCTCAATGAACAGGTCTCAGCGTTGCAGGGGCAGGTGGAGGCCCATTTTGGGCAGCACCCGGCCGCTGAGATCATCCTCAGCCAGCCCGGACTGGGGCCGATTCTCGGCGCCCGGGTGCTCGCGGAGTTCGGCGATGACCCGCGCCGCTATATCTCGGCCAAGGCTCGTAAGAACTACGCGGGAACCTCGCCGATCACCCGCGCCTCCGGCAAGAAGAAGGTAGCCCTGGCCCGCTTCGTGCATAACGACCGGCTCGTCGACGCCCTCATGGCCCAGGCGTTCTCGGCTCTCAAGAGCTCGCCCGGCGCCCGCGCCTACTACGACAAGCAACGAGCCCGCGGCGCCGAATACAACGCCGCCCTGCGCCAGGTCGCCAACCGCCTGGTCGGCATCTTGCACGGCTGTCTCAAAACCGGCACCCTCTACGACGAGGCAACCGCCTGGTCGCACCACTCCGAGAAGATCGCGGCTTGACATCTCAGCTCATGGGATGTCTTTCGGCAAGCGGGGAGGCGGCATGACGGCGAGCCGAGGC
>DATDGI010000288.1:0-8655 GCA_036522155.1 Streptosporangiaceae bacterium | reverse complement strand
ACCGGGCGGACGCTAGCTGCCGTGCCAGAACTCAGGTATGGCAGTTCCCCGTGAACTGCGGGTTGGGCAGCACGGCACTGGTGAGGGTGCCGGCGTAGCGGGCCACATCAGGCGTCCCGTACTGCACGTCCTTCCCGAAGTTGTTGGTGGTGATCCCGGAAATGACGTTGCCGAAGTTCCAGGTGCAGTTGGCGGTCTGGCCGGCGATGGGCTGCTTGCTGGTCAGCGTCCAGAACGGGTAGAACTTGGCGCTGATCGGCGGGGCGGTGCAGTTGGCGCCGGTGGACAGGTTGCACAGGTTCTCCGAACCGGCGGCGTCCGTCTCGAACTGGATGCTCGGATAGGTTCCGCCACCGGCCGTGAACGGCCCGACATATCTGATCGAGGTCGGGAAGTTACTGCTCCCGCTCGGCCAGTCCGCATGGTAGGAGGTGCCGTCGTAGTCGAGGTCACCATTCTGGAACGCGTTCTGCAGACAGAACGCCACCGGCGAATTGAACTTGGCCGCTACCCCGGAGACGGAAACCGTCCGGTTCCCCTTGGGCAGGCAGAAGCCGTCGGCGAACTCGCACAGTGCCCCGGAGTTGAAGAGGTTCGTCGAGCACTTGGCCGGCCCCTTCGTCCCCTGGGTCGTCGCGTGCTGGCAGACGGCGGTGCTGGGGTTGCATGGGCCTTCACCCGTCTTGCCGCTGCCTTCCTGGCCGCCGTTGCAGACCTGGTAGATGCTCGGGTCCGAGTAGGAGCTGCCGCCGGTGTAGCTGGCGGAGAAGCCCAGCTTGTGGCTGACCGACGAGCAAGCCTCGCCATGCCCGATCTCCTGCTCCATGAGCACGCCTCCCTCGAGCGCGGCCCACGGCACCTGGTTCTGCTGGGAGGCCGTGTTGTACTCAGCGTGGAAGCTGAAGGGATGGCCGTTGCAGTCGGCGATGCTGGTGTCCGCGAAGCCGTTGGCGGCGCTGGCCACGATGTACCCGGTCTGGCCGGTGGTCACGTCGGCCACCGTGGCTTTCAGGCCCCCGTTATCGGGATTAGGGGAAATCGCCGTATTCGCCACGTCGGTGATCGACACCTTGAGCACGTCCCCGGGGTTCATCTTCAGGGTGCTGGCGTTGCCCGCGAAGGTCGACTCGCTGGGGTCCTGCGGCGCGGGCGGGCCGGCCGGCACGCCGTTGGTCTGCATGAGCGCGAAGTTCACCGGCTCGACGCACCCGGGGTTGCAGTTCACGATGCCCAGCTGGCATTCCAGGCTGTCGATGTTGAGCGCCGAGCACCACTGGGTCTTGCTGCAGCTGACGCCGTCCTGGAGCGGCTGGATACCGGGCGGGTAGAACTGGAGCTCCATGAACGCCGAGCCAGCGTCGGTCGACAGGCCGGTCCCCGTGTTCGTGTCGCTGAGCGGCGTGCACGTATTCTGCGGATAGGACAACGGGTCGCAGATGGGCAGGCCGAACCACGGCGCCACGCTCAGCTCCGCGTACGTGGTCACGCTGCCGGTCGAAGTGGGCGTCTTGGTGGGATCGCGCGGCAGCTGCATGGCGTAGCTCATGGTGTTGCCGGAGCCCGTGGCAGCCGAGATGAATTTGACGCTCGGCTCGTCGTGGCCGACATACTCGCCGGTCTTGGGGTCGCGGAACCGGGCGAGGTGCCCGTCGTAGAGCGGCCCGTGCGGGTCGGTGCACAGCCGCTTGAGGCCGGTCTGGTTGCAGTCCAGCGTGTTGAGCTTGGTGCTCGGCTTGATCGTGCCCACCGAGTGGTGCGCGGAGGTCACCGTGTACGACGACGCCACCGATGTGCCCGCGAAGGCGAGCTGGCTGGCGGCGGCGAGGCACGCCACCGGGATGGCCACCTTCCAGGCCCATCCCCTAGTCCCTACCAAGCGAAATCGCACGCGCCGCTCCTCTCGGTATGGCCGGCCCCGCCCCAGCCGGCAATTTCCCCGCTTCTGGCAGGGAAGCACCTCATGGGCTGAGATTGCCGTTGGGCAATCTAGCAATCTGCCCATCTATGGGTCAAGATCTCATGATCTATGCCCCTCAGCGCCCCCGGAGCGCCTCTGACGAGATGGACATTCGCAGCATAACCTCTCATTTCCGGCCGAGCCGGGCTGGGGCTGGAGGGAAGCTGCCGCCGGGCCTGCGGCGCCCGCCAGACCGCCTGTGCAGGCCCGTCTGGGCAGCATCTTCCCTGGTCAGAGCGGGTCGCGGGCCGATGGGCGCACAACCGGGCGCGCAGGGCACCGCCGTTTTGCCCGCCACCCTGGCCAGGCCCGGCACTTGGGGCCCGATTCTCGGGGGTTACATATCAGAACTCACAGAAATACGGATTTACCTGGCCCAAGGCTTATGTCAAGCCGCTCTCCCGCATGAAATATAGGTAATCAGGCAAGAGTTTTGCGGTGACCGCGATACGGGAAATATGTGCTTATGCAGACGGACAGGTCGTACCGGTTTGCCGCACTGGCGCTGGGCACCACCGCGATCTTCGATGTCACGGGCGCCGTCATCTACCGGGTACTGCGCGCGGGCCTGCCGGTGGCACCGCCGCCGGACCCCGCCGACGGGCCCTTCCAGCAGGCCGCCCGGGAGTTGCGGGACGCACACCGCGAGGTCATCACCCGCGCCGGCGGCCAGGACCGCGTGTCCTTCCGCGCGTGAACGACCACGACCGCGCCCTCGACTCAGGCCCCGTCCTGAACCCAGGCCCGGGGCCAGCCGGACCGTCCCGGCCTGCCGGTCACACCCCGGCCGCCCATCCGGTCGGGCTGCCCGGGCAGATCGATATCGACCATTTGGCCAGCCTCGTCCACGACCGGCTTAACGAGCGGGCCGAGCCGCAACCGGATGCACGGGCTGACATGCCGTCGGTGGCCGAAGCGGTGGCCCTGCGCGAGCAGGCGCCCGAGCTTTACGACCTGTGGCTGAGAATCGCTCAGGAACGGGCGGAAACCGGCAACTACGTCCAGCGCGCCCCGTACCAGATACCGGAGCGGCTGGCCCAGGGCGGCCGCCCGCGGGCGCTGTCCGCCCTCGTCGTGGTCCTTGCCTTCTGCGGCTATCTGGCCTGGCTGGGTGGTCCCGGCCCGTACATCGCCGGGCTGATCGCGATCCTCGACCTGATCGCCATGGTGGGGCTGTTCTTCGGCCTGCGCCCGGAGCATCTATCCGGTTCCCACCATCTCCCCCGCAAGCGCTTAGTCCTACGGTCGCACTTCGTGACCTTGGTCTCCCACGCCGGAGCCGAGGCCGGGCGAGGCGGGCTTGGCAATGTCGCGGAAGCCCCGCCTCAGTCGTGCTGGCTGATCCACACCGATACGTGGACGGGTTCCAGGGCCTGGTGCACGACACCGGCCAGGTCTGCTTGCACGGTACCCAGATCGAGGGCGCCGGTCAGGCGGGCGGCGAAGGCGGCGATGGTCCGGTCAGCGTCATACCTGGCCCGGTTGAACCGCCGGTCCACCGTCCGCTGCACCCACCGCCGCAGCGGGTTGAAAAGGGCCGCCGCCGCCAGTGTGGAGGCGGCGACCGCTACCGACGAAGAGAACGGCAGCACTCGGGTAGCGAGCAGCACCACGCCCGCGTACACCCCCACCAGCAGGCCGGTGACGATCGCATAGGCCAGCGTCCGGGAGATGATCCGGTCGATGTCATAAAGCCTGTACTTCAGGATCGCAACACCCATGGACACAGGCAGCGCGGCGACGCCGAACCAGGCAAGGTTGTCCAGCCATTCCCGGACCACCGTGGTGGTGCCCGATGTGCTGAAAGGCACCGCGAGGATCACGCTGATGATGGCGACGGCGGAGCCGCTGGCCAGCCACTTCAGCTGCTGGCGCTGTTCGCCGGACGAGCGCCGCCAGCTCAGGACCTGCCGGGCAATGAAGCCCAGCGACAACACGACGAGCAGGAGCAGGACCGACCGCTGGACGGCACGGAACCAGCCGACCGGGTTGTCAACAGCAGACAGCCCACCGGTGGCATCGACATGGAGGGGGCGCGCGGCGAGAGCACCAGCCGTCACCACAGCAAGCACGGCGAGCAGAGCCACGTACAGCGCGCAATAAGCCCACAGGGCCCGGCGCCAGAACCGCGACGGCAGCCTGCCATCCGGAAAGAGCAGGATCACCACCAGGAACAGCACCAGGCCCACGACCCACAGCTGGCCCAGCACCAGCCCCACCGGGCCGAACCGAAGCTGGTACCCCAGGCGGTAGGCGAGGGCCGAGTAGTCTCCGCCGCCGGTGGCAAGGAAGAGGCAGACGGCAATCACCAGAAAGAGCCAGCCGAGTGGGTTACCTGGCTGGCGCCGGGCGACCACCACCCCGACACCCGCGTAAGGAACACCGATCACCAGCGCTACGGTCCCGTTGCCTACCTGGCCGGACAGCAGGGACAGCGAGATCATGGCCGCGAGGGACAGCGCAGCCAGGCAACCGAGCACCGCCACCCAAATCGTCGGCGATGCCAGGTAGAAGCGGCGGGCCGAACCCTCGGCCGCCGTCGCAGTCTGTCCGCCTTCGGGCGGCGCCTCCCCCACGGAGCGCACACTACGCCCGCACCGTTCCGGGAACGTTACCGCTCGCCACGGAACACCCCACGAGGGCCAGAAAACCAACTGGGCCCGGCACGGCCATCCACAGCGCCATGACCCCGGCCGCTTCCGGCCACCGGCGACCGGCGGCTTCGCGGTGGGCGCAGTGGTGCTCTAGGGTCGACCGGTGGCCAGGGAAGTGCTCGTGCGCGGGCAGGGTGAAGCGAGCGCCATGCCCGACCACGCTGCCGTCCAGGTCACCGTCGAGGCCGACGGGGACTCTCAGCAGGATGCCTACAGCCAGGCCGCCGAGATTGCGGCGGCCGTCGACGCGGTCCTGGCGGCGCACTCGGCCGCGGTCAGCCGCACGACCACGACCTCGTTGGTGGTCCACCCGCGCACCCGCTGGAAGAAGGGCGAGGAGGTCCGGACCGGATGGCGTGCGACCCGCACGTCGGCGGTGGAGGTCACCGATTTCGGGCAGTTGGGCGTGCTGATGGCCGAACTGGTCGACGCGGGCGCAGCCGTTGCCGGGGTGTCGTGGGAACTGAGCCTGTCCAATCCCGTCCACGATGAGGCCCGCCAGCAGGCGGCCAGGCAGGCCCGCGCCAAGGCGGAGGCCTACGCGGCCGCGCTGGGCTTGACCCTTGGGCCGGTGGCCTGGATAGCCGAACCCGGCATGCGCCTGCGGTCAGACGGACCGGTCGCCGCCAGTGGCTTCGTTCTCCGCTCGGCTGCCCACGCCCTGGCCGACGAGCCGATCGACGTCAGCCCGGGCGAGATCACCGTCCAGGCCGCCGTCGAGGTCGGCTTCGAGCTCCTCTAGCACGCCGGGCACTACCTGCGCACCGCCGCCGCGAGGCGGTGGACCCGTTAGTCGGAGCACACGAGATGGATGACGACGGGCTGGCTGCTGGTGCCCTCCGCGTCGTAGATCCAGGCCTTTACGTAACTCTGCACTTCCGGGGAGGACCCACAGTTCTCGTTGAACGGGTACTCGATCCAGCCCGGCCCGGCCGTGCCGTAGGAGGGGCTGGAGAAGGGATGCTGCTCTTCGCCCCAGCCGCTCCCGTTGACGCCGACGAACCCGAAGCCCTCGGCGTCATTGTCTGAATCGGCGTAGGAGATGTCGAAATAGACGTAGACACCCTGTGTGTATGTCTGCACGTTCGTGATTTGCGGTGGCTGAGCCGTCCCGGAGGAGCCGTTCCCGGTAGAACCGTTCCCCGTAGAACCATTCCCGTTAGTTCCCGTGCCGGTGGTCCCGGTCCCGGTGGACCCGTTGCCCGTGGTACCGGTACCCGTCGACGACCCGGTGGGCGTGCTAGAGACCTTTTTCGTTGCGGTTGATTGGGGAGCCGGCCCGCTAACCGTCGGCCGGGGAGAATGAGACGGCCGGAGCGCTGCTCCCTGCCCGATCGTTGGCGTGGAGTGCGGGGCAGCAGCATTCCGGAGGGCCTCGGGCAGGAAAATGGCTGCGGCGGCCGACGCCGCCATGAGCCCGGCGATGACCGGCACCCAGATGAGGTATCGCCGCTTCTTCCGCTCTGGCTGCTTACCTGGCTCAGCGGGCTGGGCGAGGACAGCGGGCGCCGTGGGTGACCGGCGGCGGGCCGCGCTCGTCACCGTGGACGGTCCCTCCGAGGATTCAACTGGCACCGATGAGCCGTCGGCTGCCGCCTCCGCGGCGTACCGGGCGAGCACTTCAGCCATGGGTGCCGGCAGCCAGTCCGCCGCCAGCTGGCCGTTACCAAGTTCGGCGAGCAGATCAGAGGTGGTTGGACGCTGGGCTGGGTCCTTGGCCAGGCACCGCTCAACCAGGTTGCGGAGCTGATCGGGCAGGTGACTGACATCCGGCTGATGATGGACCACCCGGTAGATGAGCGCGGGGGTCGATCCCGTCCCGAACGGGCCTTCACAAGTGGCCGCAAACGTGAGGATGGCACCCAGGCTGAAGACATCACTGGGCGGGCCCACCTCACCGCCTTCAGCTTGTTCCGGTGACATGAACCCCGGGGAACCCAGCACCGTGCCGGACTGCGTCAGCACACTCGCCTCTGCCGCCCGTGAAATCCCGAAGTCGATCACCCGCGGGCCGTCATCGGCCAGCAGCACATTTGAGGGCTTCAGATCCCGGTGCACCACGCCGGCCGCGTGGATCACGCCCAGACCCTCGGCCAGCCCCGCGGCCAGGGTCAGCACTGACTCAACCGGCAGTGGCCCGTGTTCCTCGACCGCCTCAGCGAGCGACGGCCCAGCCACGTAGGCAGTTGCCAGCCAGGGCATTGTGCCGTCGACGTCGGCGTCCACCACCAGCGCGGTGAACAGCCCGCTGACATTCCGTGCGGCAGCTACCTCGCGCGCGAACCGCGTCCGGAAGCCGGGCTCCCCCGCCAACTCGGGGCGGATGACCTTGACCGCCACCAAGCGGCCTCCCGCCGAGCGGCCCAGGAAAACCTGGCCCATCCCGCCAGCTCCCAGCCGCCCCAGCAAGCGGTACGGCCCCACGGACTGAGGATCCCCAGCCTGCAACTCCCCCACCATGCCGCACCTCCAGCCAGTGCCAATAGCCCAGGTCCACGCAATGAACGGCTATGGCAAAGGCCCGCATAGGCCGGGCCGCAGTTGCTAGATGACCGGCAATGCAGGGCCGTTACGTATGTGACGCATTATGAACACGGACGGTTTACGGGCCCATCACCCAATGATGGTGATGAGGGGAGGCTTGCTCACATCCACGCGGGATCAGCCGGGCTCGCGGCCCTCAGGCTGTGATCATCAAGGGTGGTTGGCGATGAAGGCCGGGTCGCGCAAGAGCTTTTGAGCCAAGGAGTGTCAAGGATCAGCCGAAGCAATCGTCAGGTCGTGCCGATGGCTCCCACCAGGGCCAGGTGACCGATACGATCCGAGCGTGTTCGGCCACAACTGGGAACCAGCAACAGCAAAGATCGTCGCCAAGAAGTTCAAGGAGGGCGGCGAAAGATCGGGAGTTTGGGAGTACGTGGCTGACGTCACGCCCGCCACCGGTGAGGTCTTCCGCACGACGCTCACGCAGCCGCCGTTCATGTCCCACGTGGTCTGGCTCCAGCAGGGCGAGGTCGTCAATGTGCTGGTCGACGTCAAGGCCCAGCGCGCCAAGTTCGACCGGTCGGACCCGCGGGTAACCGGCAAGGGGAAGCCCGGTGGCAAAGACGACTTCAACGAAGCGCTGAAGCAGCCCCCAGGAACGCCGCCACCGGGGTCACCGCCACCCGGACCACCACCCCCGGATGACTGAGCGCGCGTACCGCTCCAAGAAGTACCGGCAGGTTGCCGGCAACAAGACCTGACCCTGCCCGAACCGTGCGGCCGACCTGCCCACCATCACCTACCGCCGCGCCTGGGCCAAAGCACGCCGGGCAATCCGCCCGACTTCGCGCGACTTCGTAGGGTTTCCATCGAGGCGGACACAGCGATCACCCTGGGGGGCTGTGCCCTGTCCCGCTTCTGTTCATCGGTGTGCCATGCGGCGGCCGGTGCGCCCGGTGACCAGACGGTAGGCCAGCAGGAGGATGGCTGCCCCGGCGATGGCGGTGAGCCAGGTGGAGAGGTTGAAGAATCCCTGCAGGGAGTGGATGTGGAAGAGCTTGGTGGCGACCCAGCCGCCGCCCAGCGCCCCGGCGATGCCGATCAGGCAGGTGAGGAACAGGCCCTGTGATCTTTTCCCGGGGATCAGCATATTGGCGAGCAAGCCTGCGGCGAGGCCGAGAACGATCCAGGCGACGATGCCCATAATCGACTCCTTAGTCAGTGACGCGTGTGGGGTATGCAGAGACGAAGGTGTTCATTGCACACTCGTTTTCGGGTCAGAAGCGCCCCGGCCGCGAACGCGGCCGGGCTGGCTTGCGTCCGGGCTAGCGCCTCCGGCGGAGGCGTGGCAGCGCGACGATCATGGCTACGGCGATGATGACGACCAAGACGATAAAGAACATGCTCGCTCTTTCCATTGACCCCGGGGCGGCTGGCCGCCGTCGGCGGCTGATCCCTGGTGCCTGCCCTCAATCTATAATAGAACTAGAAAACTAGCAACTAATTTCTAGAAACTGTGTTAGTCTTAGAGGATGGAGCGCTGGAGTTTCCTGACCAACC
>DATDGI010000287.1:0-4239 GCA_036522155.1 Streptosporangiaceae bacterium | reverse complement strand
GAGCCCGAAGCACAGCACGAACCGGGTGAGGTCGGGCAGGTCGAAGGTGCGCGGGCCGGGACGTCGGCCCGGTCGAACGCCAGCGTGAACTGGGCGGCGTCGAAGCACAGGTTCTGGACCAGGACCTGCACCGGCAGCATGGGCAGGAAGGGCAGCACCACGCCAGCGGCGAGCATGGACGCGACGTTCCCGGCGTTCGACGAGATCACGATCTTCAGGTACTTGATGACGTTGCCGAACGCCCGGCGCCCGGCCAGCACCGCGTCCGCCACCGCGGCCAGGTCCGGCCGGGCCAGGACGACCCCGGCCGCGGCCCGGGCCGCGCCGGTGGCGGATTCGGCCGAGATCCCGACGTCCGCCACGGCCAGGGCGGGTACGTCGTTGACGCCGTCGCCGAGGTAGCCCACCGTGTGCCCGGCCGCGCGCAGCGCGGCCACGATGCGCGCCTTCTGCCCGGGCAGGATCCGGGCGAACACCGTGCCCGCCGCGGCCACGGCGGCGAGCTGGCCGTCGGTGAGCGGCTCGATGTCCGGGCCGGTGACGATGGTGTCCGGGTCGATCCCGGCCTGCTGGCAGACGTGCGCGACGGCCAGCGGGTGGTCGCCGGTGATGATCTTGATCTGGACGCCGAGGGCGGCCAGGCGGCCGATGGCCGCCGCCGAGCGCCTGGGCTGGTCACGGAAGACGGCGAACCCGGTGAGGGTCAGGCCGGTCCCATCGGCCGGGCGGTAGCGCCCCGCCCGGGCCGGCCGCTCGGCTGACGCGACCGCCAGCACCTGTGCCCCGGACGCCGCGTAGCCGTCGGCGAGCGCGGCCAGCCGGTGCCGCTCGTCCGGGCCGAGCGGCCGCACGCCGCCGCCGGTCAGCACCCGGTCGCAGCACGCCAGCACCTCCGGCACCGCACCCTTGGTGATCAGCAGGTGCCAGCCGGGCCGGTCCCGCTGCGCCAGCACGACGCTCATCCGGCGGCGGACCGCGTCGAACGGGGTCAGGCCGATCCCGCTGAGACCGTCGTCCAGCACCAGGCCCGCCGCGGATGCGCGGGCCAGCAGCACCTCGTCGAGCGGGCCGCAGGCCGGGCCGCCGGGCGCCTCCACCGCCCAGTAGCTGGTCAGGCAGGCATCCAGGAGCACCGCGTCGCTCGGCTGCCCGTGGGCATCGACGCAGCCGTCCAGCGCCGGCGCGCCCTCGGTCAGGGTGCCGGTCTTGTCGGTGCACAAGATGTCCATCGCGCCCAGGTTGTGCAGCGCGGCCAGCCGGGTGACGATCACGCCCAGCCCCGCCAGGGCGCGGGCGCCGCGGGCCAGCACGGTGGTCACCACCAGCGGCAGCATTTCCGGGGTGAGCCCCACCGCGACCGCCACCGCGAACACCAGCACCCGGGGGAACGTGCCGCCCGCCGCGCTGGCGATGGCCAGCACCAGGCCCACGGCGGCCAGCATGCACCGGATGAGCCACACCGACACCGCCCGCACCCCGCGGTCGAAGCAGGTGCCGGCTCGGCGCCCGGCCCCGTCCAGCTGCGCGGTGCCCAGGTAGCTGCGCGGGCCGGTGGCCAGCAGCACTCCGGTCCCGGTCCCGCTGATCACGCTGCTGCCCGCCAGGCACAGCCACGGGCAGTCGGCCAGCGCCGACCCCGCCGCCCAGTGGCCGTCGGTGGCCTTGGCCGCTGGCGCGGTCTCACCGGTGAGCACGGCCTGGTCCACGGCCAGGCCGTCGGCCCGCAGCAGCCGCAGATCCGCGGGCACCAGGCCGTCGGCGGACAGCTGGACGATGTCGCCGGGCACGAGCTGATCGACCGGCACCTCCCTGAGCACCGGATCGGCCCCCGCGGCGGCCCGGCGGCTGACCGTGGCGGTGCTGGCGGCCAGGGCCCGCAGCGCCGCGGCCGCCCGGGTGGACCTGGCTTCCTGGCGCACCCGCAGCCCGCAGCTGACCACCGCCAGCGCGCCGATCAGGGCCACGCTGGCGACATTGCCGATGACCGCGGATACGGCGGCCAGGCCGAGCAGCAAGGCGACGAAGGGATCACGGGCCGCCCGGAGCGCCCGGGCCGGCCAGTGCCGGGGAGTGACGGCAGGCACCGTGTTCTCGCCCAGGCGCAGCAACCGGTCCTGGGCCTCGTCCTCGGTCAGCCCACGGGGGGAGGCCGCGAGCCGCCGCAGCACGGTCAGCGGCGGAAGCCCGGCCAGGGCGGCCAGCTCGGCGGGCGCGGCTGGCGGCGGCCCAGCCCGGCCGGCGCGCCGCTCCGGGCGGGCCCTCCCGGCCGCTGGCGGTCGGCCGGTACTGGTGACCGCCAGGGCCTGGCCGGCGCCGGTCGTCAGGGCTGCGGGGGGCGGGTCTCCCGCGGCGGCGGGGTCAGGCATCGGCGGCACGTGCGGATCCCCGGCTGGCCGGCTGGCCACGCAGCCGCTGCACCATCTGCTGCACCAGCTGGGTCAGCTGCGGGTCGTCCACCAGGTACACCTGGTGGCGGCCCTCCCGCCGGGAGTGCACCAGGCCGGCCAGCTTCAGCTTGGCCAGATGCTGGCTGACCGCCTGGACAGTGCCGCCGGTCAGCTCGGCCAGCGTCCCCACGTCGGTCTCCCCGTGCGCGAGCACCCAGACGATGTTCAGCCGCATGGTGGACGCCAGCAGGCCAAACGTGGCCGCGGCCTGCTGGAGCACGTCAGCTGGAAGTTCTTGGCCACCACGGGTATCAGCCACGTGACGTTGCGCCACTCCATTCCCGGTCATCTGCCGCATTTCTGGTCATGTGCCCCGGCCGGGGCCCCATCCCGGCGCTCACCCGGCCCGGGTGAGTTTGCCGGGTGCCGCCCGGGTTATGCAAGCAGGAGACGCGCCGGCCAGTGGTCTAGCAGCTAACTTGCAGAATTGCGCAACTATACTGCCACAGGCGGTGGCCAAGGGCCTAAGGAGGCCGGACGTGAGGGATTGGCCGCCCGCGGATGCCCGCGGCGAGGGGCCCACCAGCGGCGGTGGGATCCCGGGCAGCGGCGCGTTCCCGCGCAGCAGCGGGGCCAGGGACGCCGCCCGGCGGGGGCAGCACCGCACCGGCTGGGGCCCGGCGGGCCCGGGACCCTGGCGGGGCGCGGCCGGGCCGCCATCGAGCCTGGGCCTGCCCCGGCGGCGCCGCCCCTTCGGGCCCACCCCGCCGTCGCACTTCCGGCGGGCCGTCGGCTGGGCCGCGGTGCTCCTGGTCGCGGTGGTCGCCGCGGCCGGGCTGAGCGGCTACCTGAAGTACCGCAGCGTGTGGAACAGCATCCAGCGGATCGCGGTCACCGGCCTGGGCAAGCGGCCGCCTCAGTACAACAACGCGCTGAACATCCTGGTGTTCGGCTCGGACAGCCGGGCCGGGCTGACCCGGCGTCAGCAACTGGCCTGGCACGTGGGCCGCAGCGACGGCGAAGCTAACACGGACACGGTCATGGTCGTGCACATTTCGCCCGGCCGTCACCAGGTCACCGTGCTGAGCATCCCGCGCGACACGATGGTCCCCTACTACGCCTGCGCGGCCGGGCACGGCATGCCGGGCCAGCAGGCCAGCCCGGGCTCGTACGAGCGGATCAACGCGGTGATGGCGGCGGGCGGCCCTTCCTGCCTGTGGAAGACCGTGGAGCAGCAGACCGGCATCCGCCTCGATCACTTCATCGAGCTCAGCTTCAGCGGTTTCGTGCACGTCATCAACGACATCGGCGGCGTCAACGTGTGCGTGCCGTTCACGGTCAACAACCCGGTGTCAGGACTCCGGCTGAGGGCCGGGATGCATCACATCAACGGAGTCACCGCGCTGGCCTTCTGGCGCACCAGGGAGGACATCGGCGAGGGCTCGGACCTGCAGCGCATCCAGCGCGACCAGTTCATGATGTCGCAGGTGGTCAAGGGCGTGCTGCACGGCGGGCTGCTGTCCAATCCGGTCCATATGGTGTCGGTGGTCAGTGACGCGGCCCGCGCCATGACCACCGACAGCGGGCTGACCCAGTCCGCCGTGCTCCAGCTCGCGACCAGCCTGCAGGGTGTATCGAGCAAGACCGTGCAGTTCGTGACCGCGCCCAACGTCGCCTACCCGCCCGACCCGGGGGCCGAGGTGGAATTCGCCCAGCCGCAGGCCAACCGCGTCTTCGCGGCCATCGCGCACGACCTGACCCCGCCCCGGGTGTCCCGGGCACCGGCCACGCGCACGGGACCGCGCCCGGCCCAGCCGGGGCAGGTGCACGTCACCGTCCTGAACGGCTCTGG
>DATDGI010000286.1:0-18245 GCA_036522155.1 Streptosporangiaceae bacterium | reverse complement strand
GACCGGTCAGGCGCGTCACCGCCTCGGCCAGCCCGCCCTGCGCGGCACCGCTGTCCCGGAGAATCCGGTCGACCTCCGCCAGCGACACCGACAGCGACGCCCCGGAACGGGCGGCCCGTCCGGTCAACCGCTCAACCGCGCGCCGCTGATCCGGCGTGGCGGCGGGCAAGGTGACCGCCCCGGTCAGGGGACGCCCGGCTTCCAGCCGGTCCCGTGCCCGCCGCAGCAGCCATGCGACCGGCTCGCCGCCGAGCAGGCGGTGCAGCTTGGGGTCGGTCTCGGTCATACCGCCTGTCCCGCCGGCCGGCGTTCCCGCCCGTCCCACCGCCACGGGGTGACGAGGACGGCGTCGACCCCGTCCCTGCCGCGCAAGCTGGCAGATGCCGAGCCCGGGGACCTGCGGATAGCATCCCCACTCCCGCTCGCTGGTCATGGCCACGTCCATGTCGAACGTGGCCAGCAGCCCGAGGCACTTCGCGCGGGAGTCGTCATCGACCCCGGCGAAGGCCTCGTCCAGCGCTATGAGACGGGGCGCGTGCGGGTTGCCGGCCGACCTGTAGTGTGCCGACGCCGCGGCGAACAGAGGCACGGAGGCGGCCAGTGCCCGCTCGCCGCCCGAGGCCGGGCCGGTGGCCGGGCGCCACTGGCCGGCCTGGTAGCGCTGGATCACGAACTCATGCCACCTGCGGTAGTCCAGCGCGGCGCTCAGCGCCTCGGCCCAGCCCGCCGCGGGATTGCCCGCGTGCTCGGTGGCGATGCGCAGCTGCAGGAACGACCCGACGGCGGCGCGGTCATCGGCAGACCAGGCATCGATCGTCTGCCGGAATCTGTGCCGCACCTGGTCCAGCCCGTCCGGCGCGTCCCGAGCCTGCTGCCAGATCAGCCGCAGTTTCATGCCGGTCGACGTCGGCCTGGACTCCAGTTCCTCATTCATGGCCCTCACCTCGGCCTCGGCGGCGCTGATGAGTTCATGCAGGGTGCCGGCCACCTCGTTGAGAAGATGGTTCTCCAGGATCTCCCGTTCCCGGGCGGACAGCAGCCGCGCCCGCTGCTCGGCTTCTTCACGGAGTGCCTCGGCGAGCCCGGGGATGTCATGGCTGCGGCCCTGGAAGACCACGTCCACCACGATGATCCCGTCGTGCAGGGTAAGCCCCGCCGAATGGCCGTGCCGAGCCATGGCATCGGCGAGCAGCTTGTGCTCCTCGGTGACCCGCTTCTGGATCCGGTCCCACGCGCTATCAGCGTCGTCCACCGATTCCAGCCCGGCGTTCACGGCGCGGGCCAGGAGCACGGCCGGTGTCGCCGCCCACGGCTGGGTGACATCGGGAACCTCCAGCAAAGGCAGCGCTATACGCAGCAGCCCGGTGACGCCGAACGACTGGAACTCCGCCACCGCGGCATCCCGGGCCCGCACCGCCTCCTCGATCTCCGCGCGCAGCCTCTCCCGGGTGCCTTCGGCCTTGCCCCGGTCGCCGAGCGCCTGCTGCTCACGGCCGCGAGCTGACTTCTCCAGTGTGCTCCGCCGCTCCAGTTCGTCGCGGACCTCCGCCAGTTGCCGGTACAGCTCCTCAACCGCCGCACCCGCTGTTTCACGCAGCGCTTCATACATGGTCGCAGCGGAGGTCGCTGACTCCCTCGCCGAGACAGCCCGTTCCTCGGCCTCCGCCAGCTGCTCCGTGGTGTCGGCCAGATCCGCTTCTGTATCCGCGACGTGCCGCGTTTCAGTCGGTGCCGGTGAAATGATCCGCCGGACTCTCGTCGCAGCGGAGTCGGTGCCTCACCCGCAGCGACGCCTCGCGGACCTGCGAACTTCCGCCGTTGCGACCAGCCAGCCGCCTGAGCCTGCGGCTTCGCTAACGAGCATGTCATGAACACAACCGGATCTGCGGAACGCAGGTTGCAGCGTCTCCGCGCCAAGTCGGTGTCCCATATCGCCCCGTCGGCGTAGAGTGAACGACTCTTGTCACTCTTCGCAAGGCCAGATCTGCGGGGATAGCTGCACCTGGCGCCAGAGTCGGCGCGGGACCTCTTCCCCGAAGCGGAACACTCTACGCGCCTCATCGCCCGTAAAAAGCCTGGTCCCAGGCACCTTCTCCATAGCATGTGCCGCTCAAAATGCCACTCGCCGGAAGATAGGTATCCAGTTCTATATTCGAAAAAATCTTATAAACTGGAGCCCCCTTACGGAATCGAACCGTAGACCTTCTCCTTACCATAAGGATGCTCCGCCGCCCCAGGCGCTCTGCCTGCACTGACGCACTGTCCGCTCCGCTCAGAAATGCTCAGAACGCCCAGGAATCCACAAGCGCTCGGTCCACGACCCGTTCCACGGCTCGCCGCTGGAGACATCGAGAGGTGGTTACAGTGAGTGACGATCGCTGCGGGCGGGAATCCCCGCTATCGCGTGAACGCGATATAGTGTTGGTGCGATACTCGGCGGGTGAGCAAGCGCTGGATCGTGGAGATCTCCGCGGAGGTCGAGAACTGGTACACCACGCTTAGGAGCAAGGACAAGGCGATGGCTGATCGCGCGTTCGACCGGCTTGCCGAGTTTGGGCCTGCGCTGCGGATGCCGCATGCCCGGCCGCTCGGCGGCGGCCTGTTCGAGTTACGGTTCACCTGCGAAGGAACGGCCCGCCGAGTGACGTACTTCATCGACACGCGGGCGAAGGTCATCACGCTGACGACCTTCCGCAAGCAGCGGCAAAACGAGCGGCAGGAGGTGGCCCGCGCCAAGCAGGCCCTGCGGGCCAGCCGGGAAGCAGGAGGCAACGATGGCTAACATCACCCTCGACGAACTCCGCGCCAAGTACCCGCCCGAGGACCGTGAGGAATATGACCGCGCTTACGCCGCGGCCACCCTCGCGGGCCAGCTGGCCGAACTGGTCTACACCCTGCGCACCCGGGCGGGCCTGACCCAGACCGAGCTGGCCCGGCGCATGGGCACCACCCAGTCCTCCATCGCCCGCATCGAAAGCGGCGGCAGCCTGCCCACCCTCGACATGCTGGCCCGCCTCGCCCACGCCACTGGCAGCACCCTGCGCATCGCCGCACCCGGCATCAGCGACATAGACCTCGGCGGGGCCGCCTGACCAGGCGCACGAAGTCCACGCCCTCGCCTGGCCTGCAACTCCGGCGAACCAGGGCGCTAATTGTCCGCACGCGGGGAGAGGCCGCCGACCGCCGAGCCCAACGGGGTAATCTAGGCGGCTGCATCGCCTGCGCGGCCTGGCCGTCCGGGGTAGCCGGGCTTTCGGCGCCGAGGGTCGTCAGCCGTGGAATGATCTGGCCGCGATAACGCGACACGTTATTAACGCAACGCGTTCTCAAGCCAGCAATCCAGACCAACCGGCCACGGACAACCCGGCATCCCCCAGCGCTGCGTCACGCTCTGTGGCCATCCGCGTGCCGCCTGCTGATCCGTATCCGTTCGTTCGGTGCGCCCTCGTCAAACTGCAGCTCGTTCGCAGCGACGCTCCAGAGCGGGCGCTCTATGCTTCATCCGTGCGGGGTCCCCCTCCTCAATATGGAGCGCGGCGCCAGCTATATCGGCTCGCTGCTGCTCGGAGTGCACAGCCCTAAGGGGCTGGCGAGAGCGGCGGCGAGCCGGGGGCGATCCCCCGCTGGTAGGCATAGCTGACTGCCTGGGCACGGTCGCGGGCGCCGATCTTGCTCAGCAGGTGATTGATGTGGCTTTTAACCGTTGCCTCACTCACGATCAGGTGCCCTGCTATCTCGGTATTGGAAAGCCCTTCGGCGATCAGCGCGAGGATCTCGGCCTCACGGGGGGTCAGGCCGTCGGGGAACTGCGGTGCCGAGGCCGGCTGGCTGACCGGCGGCCCGGCCGCGATCGCCTCCACCAAGTGGTGCTGTACTGCGGGGTCGATCACGGCCTGTCCGCTGACGACCTGCTGAAGTGCACGGTCGATCTCCGCCGCGCCAGCGTCCTTGGTCAGGTACCCGCGAGCGCCTGCCCGTAGCGCGTCGAGGACCGAGCGGTCGTCGGCGTATGTGGTCAGCACGATCACCATGACCTGCGGCGCCTGCTCACGGAGGCGGCGTGTCGCCTCAACACCATCGCAGCGGGGCATCCGCAGATCCATAAGGACGACGTCCGGATGCAGCTCGGTGGCCATCGCGACCGCTTCCTCGCCATCGGCGGCGGTGCCGACTACTTCGACGTCCGGCAGCAGGCCAAGCAGCATGGCCAGACCTTCGCGGACGACCCACTGATCGTCCGCGGCGAGCACGCGTATCGGTCCCGCGGACCGGGGGCGGCACGAGGGATCCGTTTGGCCGCGCACGTCTGATGGCTGCTGCCGGCCCTTCACGCCGGCACTTCCAGCTCGACCCGGAATCCGCTCTCCGTCGCCGCAGCCGTGAGCGTCCCGCCGAGCAGCTCGGCACGTTCGCGCATGCCGTTCAGCCCGTACCCGCCGCCGGCGCGTCCGGCCCATCCGTTGCCGCGCAGAGCGGCCGTGTCCGCGCTTGGCACTGGCTGGCCAGCATCGGCTTGAAGTGGCGACCGCCCGTCCTGGCCGCCAAAATCCTCGATCACCAGGCGGGCGCCGCGAGGCACGTAACCGAGACGCACCTCGACCCGCTCGGGCTGGGCGTGCTTGCGGACATTCGTCAGCGCCTCCTGGGTCACCCGGTACATCGCGAGCCGGGTCTGCGCGTCCAGGTCCCGCCGGTCGCCCACGACCGCGAACCGGCAGCTGATGCCGCTGTCGTGCTCGAACTGGGCTACCAGGGCCGACAGCCGCTCCGGGCCGGGCAGCTCCTCGTCACGGAGCACGCTGATCGCCCGGCGCGCCTCGTCAAGTCCCGATTTCGCCAGATGATGCGCGAGCTCGATGGTGGTGGCCAGCCGGGGATCAGCCGGGTCCTGAGTGGCGAGCAGCCGGGCACCTTCCAGCTGCACCGTCAGCCCGGATAGCGAATGCGCCAGCACGTCGTGCATCTCGCGGGCCAGCCGCTGCCGCTCGGCCAGCGTCGCGGCCTCGATCAGCAACTGCTCTGTCTGGTCAGCGCCCTCACGCAGACGGCGCGAGAACAACGCCACCGTATAGGCGGCGGCTAGGGCTACCACGCTCAACAGGACCGAGGACAGCGACCGGTGACCGTGTCCGCCAGCCACATCGGCCACCAGCAGGATGGCGAATGCACCCGCAGCCACGGCTGCACCCAACCGCCCGCGGACCAGCCGTGTCGTCAGGATCAGCGCAAGCATGAGGCCGAACAGGCCCGGCCCGCTTGGCTGCAGCCAGAGCAGGCCAGCCGAGCCGAGGAACAACGGGGCATAGCACACGGCAAGAACCGCACTCGACGACGGCCGGGCGCGGAGCGCGCCCAGCGCACCCAGCGCGCCAGCCGCAAGTCCGCACATGGCGATCAGGACGCCAAGAGAATCGCCGTGCAGCCCCGGGCCCGGAGTACTCCGCGAGGCGAGGATAAGCAGGACCACGACGACAGCAGGGCTCACCCACCGCGCCCGGCGCAAGGTCGCCTCGCGACGAGCGCGGGCCCGCCGGAGCGCGGCGAGGCTCGGCGCCGTCGGCTCCGCTGCGCTCATACCGCAAGCGTACGGCGCCGCGATCTGCAGGTCATCGTCTCGGCGGTGGGCGCCCACCAGCTTGTTCCCTCCACCCGCGGGTGGGGTTGCGTCCACCCGAAGGTGGAGCGCCCTGCTGCCCAATGATCAACCGGAACGCCGAAGACTCCCCCGGCGCCAGCCGACACGCTTACAAGAGGCAAGAACGTAGTCAGCGAGCGGCCCGGCACCTATGGTCTTCGGCCCGCGAGCGGAAAGAGAGGGCCCGGATGTTCTACCTACTGAGAAAGCGCTACCCCTACCTGGGGATCGCCGCGGGCGTGGTGCTCATCACCACCGGGGTGGCACTTCACGGCGTGACGTTCGAGGTAATCGGGGCGGTCGCTCTCGCCCTGGGGGTCGCCCACAGCATCACCGCCTGGCGGAAGGGCGACCTTATCCGCGGCGAAGATGACCGGCGAACCGCCCGATGAGCGCGATCTTCGTCGAGCATCTGGCCAAGCACCATGGCGGCGTCACAGCGACGGAGGACATCAGCTTCGACATCCCGCCCGGGCATGTGACCGCCCTCCCGGGCCAGCTGGCGGTGTCGACGTGGCTCGGGGCATGACCGATCTGCTCCCGGACGACCACAAGGCAGCTGCCGGCGATCTGCCCCCCGCGATCGAGCTCCTAGGCGTGCACAAGAGCTTCGGGTCCGTCGAGGCGGTCAAGGGCATCGACCTGAGTGTCCTGTCAGGGGAGATTGTCGCGTTGCTCGGCCCGAACGGCGCAGGCAAGACCTCGGCCATCGACGTGATCCTCGGCCTGTCCCAGCCGACCAGCGGCCAGGTGTCGGTCTACGGGATGCGCCCGCGTCAGGCCATCTCCCGCGGGCTGGTCTCGGCGGTCATGCAGACCGGCGGATTGCTCAAGGACCTCACGGTCGCCGAGACCGCCCGGTACACCGCGAGCCTGTTCTTCCACAGTGAGCCGGTGGCTCAGGTGCTGGACCGGGCGGGCATCGCCGCCATTGCCAACCGCAGGGTTGGCAAGTGCTCCGGTGGTGAGCAGCAGCGCCTGCGCTTCGCGATGGCGCTGCTGTCCGATCCGGAGCTGCTCATCCTGGACGAGCCGACGACCGGCATGGACGTCGAGGGCCGGCGCAGCTTCTGGGCCGCGATCCGGCACGACGCCGAGCAGGGCCGCACCGTCCTGTTCGCGACGCACTACCTCGAGGAGGCCGACGCTTACGCCGACCGGATCATCCTGTTGCGCCATGGCCAGGTTGTGGCCGACGGCACCGCAGCGGAGGTCAAGGCGCTAGCGGCCGGACGGACGGTGCGTGCCACACTGGCCAGCGCCGATCAAGCTGCGCTGCGCGCCATTCCCGGCGCGGACGGCATGGAGGTGCGGGGCGAGACCGTCCTCATCCACGCCAGCGACAGCGATGCGGTCGCCAGATACCTGCTGACCGCGACCGCGGCCAGGGACCTCGAGATCACCACCCGCGGCCTGGAAGACGCCTTTATTGCCCTGACCAGCGACGGCAACGATGGAAACGGCAACCACACAGGAGCACCACGATGAGCACCCGGTCGCTTCACGCCGCCGGCCTGGCCACCCGGCGTGCGCCAGGGCCGGGCGGCCTCAACACCACCGTCCTTGGGCTGGAGGTGCGCCGGCTGCTCCGTAACCGGCGCACGGTCATCTTCGCGGTGATCTCGCCTGTGGCGTTCTTCCTGCTCTTCGGCCTGAACAAGGCATACGCTACTGAGCCCGCAGGCCACGGCAACGTCTCGGCGTTCATCATGATCAGCATGGCGCTGTACGGCGCGGTGCTGGCGACAACCAGCGGCGGGGCGATGGTCTCCATCGAGCGCGCCGCGGGCTGGAGCCGGCAGTTGCGGCTGACCCCACTGTCGCCTGCGGCGTATATCAGCATCAAGATGGTCACCGCGCTGGTACTCGGGCTGGCCTCCGTGGTGGCGGTCTTCGCCGTCGCGATGCTCACCGGCAAGGCCTCGATGCCAGGCTACCTATGGATCGTCACCGGGCTCTGCGTGTGGATCGGCTCGCTGGTATTCGCAGCGTTTGGGCTGTTCATGGGCTACCTGCTGCCCACCGAGAACGTCATGCAGTTCCTGGGATTCGGGCTGATGCTGTTCGCCTTCGGCGGCGGCTTGTTCATCCCGCTAAGCCAGTACCCGCACGCGCTGCAGACAGTTGCCGAATTCACGCCGCTCTACGGCCTGAATCAGCTTGTGCACGCTCCGCTGCTCGGTGGCAGCGTCCACCTCATGTGGGTAGCCAACGCGGTCGCCTGGCTTGCCATCTTCGCCAGCGGCGCGACCTGGCGCTTCCGAAAGGACACCGTGCGGGTCTGAACCGCTCCGTCTGCACCCGCCACCCGTCCCGCGTCCGGCGTTCAGCCAGGACGCGCTGCGCCTCCGGCTGCATCCTTGCTCAGCTCACCACCGCAGAGCCGGAGGCCCACGGCCTGGTGGCGCTGAAAGAAATCCCAGCTCCTCGGTGACCAAGAAGGATTCCGGAGTGGTCAGCCTGAGCAGCCTGAACCTCGGAGCGTCTCTATGACTCGTTCCACGAAAGCGACAAATAGGAACATTACTAAGAGCGCCCGGCAATAGGCGGGTCACTTGAGCCGCTTGATGGTTGGGCGGGTGTCCCAGCGGTAGCGGTGGCGGGCGCGCTGGATGAGTGCACGCACGGTGACGAACGTGGCGGCGAGGTAGAGGTAGAAGACGACGATGGCGGGATCGCGGTCGGTCATCCGGCGGAGCTTGCCGTAGCCGTTCATCCAGGAGTGGGTTCGCTCCACCGGCCAGCGCCGCCCGGCCTGGATGGGGGCGGGAGTGCCCTTGTGGGCGATCTGGCCGGCGAAGCCCTGCTCATCGAGGGTCTGGCGGGTGGGGCGGCTGTCGTAGCCGGCGTCCAGGTGGCAGGCGCGCTGATCGGGCAGCACGCCGCCGAGCTGGTTCGCAGCGGCCTGCAAGGTGGGGGCCAGCAGCGGGGAGTCGTGGCGGTTGGCGCCCGCGGCCGCGATACCCAGCGGGATGCCGTAGTCCTCGGTGGCCACCGGGCGTTTCAGGCCGCCCTTGCGCCGGTCCACCGGGGACGGGCCAGCGCATTGCCCGCCGCACGGCGCCTTGGTGATGCACCCATCCACCGCCACGCCGGCCAGCTCCAGGCCGATCATCTGGTCATAGGCCGCCAGCGCCAGCGCGTGCACCTGATCGCCGATGCCCAGCGCCGCCCACGCCTTCAGCCGGCGGCGGATCGTGCGGTCCGGGCACCCCGGTGTGGCGATCCGCTCATACCCGCTGCCATGCACCAATGCGGCAACCACGTGCTCAAACACCACCCGGTCGGGGACCCTGCGGCGATGGCAGCCCAGCGGGTGAGACGGGTCAAAGACCGGGCGCTCACCACCCAGGAGGGCGCAGAACTCGACCCAGATCGGCTCCAGCAGGCATGATGGCACGACAGGCACGGGACACCTCGAAGATCATCGACTGTGGTAAGCCAATGATCATCGGGTTCCGTGCCTGTGCTCTGCCACGACACGCCCCAGCACATCCCCTATTGCCGGGCGCTCTAATTTCGAAAATATCCTCACTACCTGGAGCCCCCTTACGGAATCGAACCGTAGACCTTCTCCTTACCATGGAGACGCTCTGCCGACTGAGCTAAGGGGGCACACGCCTGGCCTGCGCAACATCCCGCAGCCAGATCACGTGTTACCGAGCGGCCCGGTTGGGCTCGACCAGCCAACCCACCCGCGCCAGGAGAGCATACACGCCGGCCACGCGCGCGGCCGAATCCCCGCCCCGGCCACGCTCGTCAGCGAATTCCCGAACGCGGGCAGCACGTACGGCCGCCACGATCCCCTCCCGCCCGGGCCCGCCACAGGCCGCTGCCCGATCCGGCAGATCTGGCGTCAACGACTGTTTTGCCTGCCTTTAACTGCTGCGGGTCCCCCCGATAACCGGCCCAGGTGTCGAATGAGGGTAGCGGGGAATGCTTCCGCGCAGTGACAGACCAATCGTCGCAGTAGGTGTGACCGCGGACAGGATGACCAGGACGGCGAGGGCGCAGCCATGAGCGCACGTCACCCTACGCGCCATGCTTGGGGTGCACTGTCCGGGTTCTTTGCCATTCCGGTAGGAGTAGCTGGCCTGTTCCTGGCGGCCCCGCTTCTCAGCGGAGCTCCCGGCCCCGGCCTCGTCCCGGGTTCAGCGTCCCCGCCGCCCACGATCAACCCGTGCGTGCTTCACCTGACCGCGGCTCAGGCACGCCGGTTGCACCTCAACGGGCTCACCATCGACGCACAGTCAGCGTCGCGCGCCGCCACCACAAAGAACCCGAGCCCATCCGGGACGATGATCACCACTCCGCCCAGCCCCACCTCGACGACCCCGTCGCAGAGCCCCAGCCCGGGCGTGAGCACTCCGCCGCCGGACGTGCTGTGCGTGAGCGTCCAGTCGCTGGACACCTCCGGTGACGTGGCACCGGGCGGGCAGGCCAGCTATGCCATCTGGGTGTGGCTGGCCGGGAGCGCGAGCGGCACCGCGACCATCAAGCTGACCGCCCAGCCGAGCACGCTGGTGCCCACCTACACGGTCTGCCCGGCGGTGACCGGCAATCAGTGCGCGCTCACCCTGACCGCGGGGCAACTGGACGAACTTGAGGCCACCATCGCGGTCCCCACCAGCGACCTGGGCGACACCATCACCCTGACCGCGAGCGGCACTTCGCCGCAGGCACCGGCGACCGCCATCGGGTCCGGCAGCGTCCTGGTCACAAACCCGCCAAGCCCCACGCCGACGCCGACACCCACGCCGACGCCCACGCCCACCCCGGCCACGACCACCGCCCCGGCACCGACCACGAGCGCCCCGGCACCGGTCGGGGTAGGCCTGACCCTGCCCGCGGGCACCAGCCCGGGGTCGGTTCCGACCGGGTCGCTGCCGCTGCTGCCGAGCCCGGCCGCCAACCCCGGTGACGCCTTCCCCAGGGTCACCCCCGGGCCCTCCACCGGCACCCCAGGCCACCAGATCCGGGTGACCGACGTATCGGCCTCATTCCCGCTCGATACCCACCTGATCGGCGGCCAGCTCGTCGGCCTGGCCGTGCTGGCGGCCGCGGTCACCATCGCCGTGGCCCGGCTCTCGCTGCGCAGGCCCCACCCGCAGCACAGCAAGGACTCAGAGGCCGGCAAGGACCCCGCGAGCTGACGGGCGGCTACTTCGCGGTGTGCTCGACCTGAGGCCGGATCGTGCGCATCTGGGCCGCGAGCTGCGCCGCACTCATCGTCGGTGAGGCGACCACGCCGAACGTGTCGTTGTCCGCCCAGGTGCACAGCGCCACCTGACCGGTCACGTTGGCGTTCGCGTTCACACAGGCCGCGCTGCCACCCATGCTGCCCGGGCTGGTGCTGCTCGCCCCCTTGAACTGGGTGCTGAAGCTGCTGATGAAGCCGCTGGGCGAAACCCCGGACAGGTGGCCGCCGATGAACAGGATCACCTGCGGGCTGCCGCCCGACGCGGTCGCGTTGTTCTCGTACACCGCGTAGATCACGTGGCTGGCCTGGCCAGCACTCCTGGAGATGACCTGCTGCTGCAGGCCCCTCGCCCCCATCTGCTGCTCAAGCTGGGGGCTGCGGACATACGCGCCCAGTTTGGCCGGCGTGATCAGGGTGTGAGCCGGGCCGCCGTGACCCAGCAGCATTGTCCCGGCCAGCACCAGCGAACCCACCACGGCCAGCCCGGCCACCCCGGCATATAGCCAGATCCGCGACCGGGACAAACCCTTCCGCCCGCGGCTGGCCGTGCCACTGCGCCTGCGCGGCACGTCAGGGCCGGGTTCTGCGGGCGGCGGGCTCGGCCGGGCATCCCGATGCCCCCGGCGGCCGCCAGCTTGCTCGGGCGGGCGATCTGGGTAGTCATCCGGTTTGCCACGGCCACGGCCAGCCGGCCGGTCACGGCCCGGCCCGGCGTCGCCGGAGTCCCCGCGGCCGCGGCCTAGCCGCCGGTCACGGCCCGGCAACCGGCTGCGGCCGGGTGAGCGCTCCCCGGTATCCAGGAGATCAGCCGGGTCCGGCCGGTCGAGGGCGGCCTGGCGGCCTGGTCCCCGGCCCTCCCCGCCCCGCCGGCCCGGCGCACCGGAACCGCGCGATCCCGGGCCCGGTGAATCGGGCCGCCGCAGGTCCTGCTCCGTACGCGGGTCGCCCGCCAGCGCCCGCGGGCCGCGCTCGTGGCCCGGCCAGGAACCGTAATCCCCGGCCGCCCTGGGATCGCGCTCCTGCCCTGGCGACGTGCCGTACTCCGGCGCCGGCCGGGATGGGCGCCCGGGCACCGGGCGCGGACCGGAACGCGCGCTGCCGCCGGGGTCGGTGTGCGGGCCGCTGACCGGTCGCGACCGGGGATCGGCCCGGCCGGGCTGCGAGCCAGGCAGCGCCCGTGGCCCGAACCGGTCCGGCTGGGGGCCGGTCTGGCTGTCCCAGTCTGCGGATCTCGCGCCAGACGGCGGGCCCGCACGCCGGGACCCGGCGCGCGGGTCCATGCCGGAGGCTGGCCAGGAGTCGTCTATGGGGCTCATCCCGGTTTCCGGCCACGAATCCGCTCGCTGGCGCGGCACCGGGCCCGCTCGGGGAACCGGCCCCGAGTCCACGCGCGACAACGGCCCCGAATCCACCCGCGACATGGGGCCCGAGCCCATCCGCGGCATCGGCCCCGACCCGGCCCCGGGCAGCGGGCCGGAGCCGGGACGCGGGCCCCGCCGCGGGTCACGTGGATCGCCACGCGGGTCACGCCGGGGGTCGCGAGGATCACCTCTTGGGTCGCCGCGCGGATCACCCCTCGGGTCGCCGCGTGGATCGGGGCGCGCCCCCGGCGGTGGCCCGACCCACTGGTCACCCGGTGAACCCCTACGGGCCAGCCGGGGATCGGTCAGGGGGTCGGGGCGACCCCGCGACGGGACACCAGCGCGCGGATCTGGCGGCACCGGCCAGCCGCCCGACCCCGACTGGGAACCGCGTGGGTCGGCCCGCGGATCAGCGCGCATCTGCCGTGGATCGCTGCGCGGGTCGGCCCGCGGATCGCGATGCCTCGCCCGCGGGTCGCTGCGCGGGTCGCCCCTCGGATCACCGCGTGGATCACCCCGCGGGTCATCCCGCGAGCCGGGCTGGCTCAGCCGCGGATCGCTCCACTGGTCATCACCCGGATCGCCGGCACCGGGCAGCCGGGGGTTATCCCAGGAATCGGAACGCTCGCGCCGCCTGGATCCACCCCGCCGCCGCCGGAATCCACCCGGACGCTCCTCCGGGGAATCCGGATAAGGATTGCTGGAGGGCGCACGCCGCCGGGACGAAGCGGGTCCTTGCGAGCCGCCAATCCGCATGCTGCGCCCCTTCACCCGGCCACAAAGAAATCACTACATCATGCGGCACGCGGCCGTTTCCCCGCAGGCATTCGCCCTCGCTGCTAGCCGTTGGCCAGGCCCGCAACCAGCCTCCTACCAGCCCGCCATCAGCCCAAAGCCGGCCAGCTATCAGCCCAAGGCCGGCCCGCTATCAGCCCAAAGCCAGCCCGATACCAGCCCGCCAGATAGCCCGGCAACGGCCGGTGGATTGCCCGGGCACGCGCCGTAATCAGCCGAAATCCCCTCTTGACGTGAGCCGTGACACGTCTAGCATGAGCAGTATCCTGCCGACGGTATACAATGTCATGAGGAGCCCCGTGTATCACGAGCTCACCGTCTGGTCCCGCGGCATCATCATGGATAAAGAGGCGCGCGACGTCTCCTCCTGTATCGCGGCCGCCGCCCGCGCACTGGGCTACCACGCGGACAACGTCAGTGACTACGTCGACGACCCCGACCGCACCAACTGCCTGGTCAGAAGGTACGCCCGGTTCGGCGACTCGCCGATCGTGGACCGGTTCGTCTACGAGAACCCGCACCCCGACTGGGTGGTCCTGGTCGAGGAGACGATCATCAAGGCGGTCAACTTCCTGCGCGGCGCCCCCGACCGCGGCGGGGTGGTGGTGGTCAACTCCGTCCGCGACCCCCACTACCTGCTGAAATTCCTGCCCGACAGCATGCAGGCCAAGATCGGCAAGTTCGTCGTGGTGGATGCCGTCGGGCTCGCCGAGCAGCGCGGCAAGAGCCCGTGGATGTTCGTCCGCAACCTGTCCGAGCTGGCTCTCGACCGGATGTCCACCGAGGGCGCCGAGGAGCGGCTGGCCATCGGGATGGGCATTGCCGCCCCGCTGATCGGCGCGCTGACCGCCGCCACCGGCGTGCTCCCGCTGGAGGCGGTGGCCGATCAGGTCGCCGACCGGGACGCCATGTTCCGCGGCGCCGCCCAGCACACCGTCATCGATATGACCGCCGAGGCTGGGGCGGCCACGACCGGCGGCGCCGCGCCCGCCCCGGTCCCCGCGCCCGCCAACGGGAACGAGCAGATGCCCGCGGCCCACGCCGCGCCCGCCGGCTGATCCCGCCGCCGACCCCAGCGAGGAGGTTCCATGTCCGTCCGCGGCACCCGGATCCCGCCGCACCTGCAGCTGCCCATCGCCGGCGTGACCCCGCCGCCAACCGAGAAGGAAGGCCAGCGGCTGTTCCCGACCGGGAACTTCCGGTTCTACCGGCCGGTGTACCGGGACAAGACGCCGCCCTGCAACAACGCCTGCCCGACCGGCGAGCAGATCCAGAAGTACCTGGACTACGTCAAGCACGACCGTTACCTGGACGGCTACCTGACGATCATGCAGGACAACCCGATGCCGTCGGTCACCGGCCGGGTCTGCTACCACCCGTGCGAGACCGCCTGCAACCGGGCCGAGCACGACGAGCCGATCGGCATCCGCAGCGTCGAGCGCTTCCTGGGCGACTACGGCCTCGCGCTCGCCGACGACCCGGTCAAGCCCACCCTGCCCGAGCTGAACGGCACCACGGTCGCCATCGTCGGATCCGGCCCGGCCGGCCTGGCCTGCGCCTATCATCTGCGCCGCCGCGGCTACGGCAGCGTGATCTTCGAGGCGCTGGACAAGCCCGGCGGCATGCTCCGGGCCGGCATCCCGGCCTGGCACCTGCCCGAGGCCGTGCTCGACGCCGAGATCGCCAAGCTGCTGGCCTTCGGGGGCATCGAGATCCGCTGCGGCGTCCGGGCCGGGAGCGACATCAGCTGGGACGAGCTGCGGGCCTACCCGGCCACCTTCCTCGCGCTCGGCCAGGACGTGGGCCGCCGGCTGCCGGTGGCGGGCATCGAATCCCGCGGCGTCACCGGGGCGCTGGAGTTCCTGCGCGAGGTGGGCCTGGGCCGGCCGGTCAAGGTCGGCCGCCAGGTGCTGGTGATCGGCGGCGGCAACACCGCCTCTGACGCCGCCCGCAGCGCCATCCGGCTGGGCCGCGGCGAGGCCACCATCGTGTCGCTGGAATCCGAGGACGAGCTGCTCATCGTGGCCGAGGACCTGGCCCAGGCCCGGGACGAGGGCGTCGCCTTCTCCCCCACCACCTCGCTGGTCCGGGTGCTGGCCAGCGACGGCCAGGTCACCGGCGCGGTGCTGTGCGACGCCCGGCTGGCCAAGGCCGCTGACGGCAGCGTCCGGCCGGAACTGGCCGAGGGCACAGAACGCGAGGTCGCCTGCGACACCATCCTCATCGCCATCGGCCAGATCCAGCAGCTCGAATGGCTGCCGGATCACCTCAGCGACCGCGGCGTGATCACCGCCGACCAGCACGGCCGGGTGGAAGGCAACGTGTTCGTCGGCGGCGACGTGATGCGCGGCCCGTCGATGGTGGTGGACGCGCTCGGCGACGGCAAGCGGGCCGCCCGCGACATCGACCGGGTGCTCACCGCCACCGAACTCGGCCCCGAGCCCGCGGTCGAGGTCATGCCCTACGCCGGCCTGAACGCCGCCTACTTCCGGCATGCGCCGCGGATCGAAGCCCCGCTCACCCCGCCCGCCGACCGCCGCCGCAGCCAGGCCGTCGAGGTCACGCTGGCCTACAGCCGCGAGGAGGCGGCCGCGGAGGCCGACCGGTGCATGAGCTGCGGCGTCTGCAACGGCTGTGACAACTGTTACATCGTCTGCCCGGACGTCAGCGTGATGCGCGATACCCGCGAGAACGGGCACTACACGATCCGCACCACCTACTGCAAAGGCTGCCTGGTCTGCGTCCAGGAATGCCCCACCGGCTGCCTGGAGAAGGTGCCGGAGATGGACTTCGACGACCCGGCCGACGTGACCCGGATGGAAACCGCGTTCGCGCCCTACGACGGCGCCCACGCCGAGCAGTCCGCGTTCACCCGCCAGCTCATCGAGGAGACGATCGCCGAATACGACGCCGCCCGCACAGCGCCCGCGGGCAACGGCAAAACCGCAACCACAGCCATTCCTAACGGAACTCCGGGGTGACCCCATGACCACGGTGCATGTCGACGGGGCGTGGGCCGGGCCGCCGGACTACGGCCCGGGCAGCCGGACGCCCGACGGTGAGCAGCTGCTGGCCAGCCTGGCCGGGACCCGCAAGCGGCTGAACGGCTGTGCCGCCGCGGCCTACGCCGCCCTGTACGCGAACGTGGACGTGATCACCGCGTACCCGATCCGGCCGTACACGGCGATCATGATGAACCTGTCCCAGTTCATCGCGGACGGCCTGCTCGACGCCGAGTACATCGTGGCCGACGGCGAGCACTCCCAGCTGTCGGCCGCGTTCGGCGCCGGGTCGTGCGGGGCGCGGGCGTTCACCGGCTCGTCCGGGGTCGGCGTGACCTACGCCTACGAGATGTACTCGATCATCTCCGGCGCGCGGATCCCGGTCCACATGTCGATCGCCGACCGGACCCTGGACCCGCCGGGCGACTTCGGCTCCGAGCACACCGACGCGCTGTGCACCCGGGACATGGGCTGGCTGATGGGCTGGGCGGCGACCCCGCAGGAGGTCTTCGACAAGACCCTGATCGCCTACGCCATTGGCGAGGACCCGCGCGTGCTGCTGCCGCAGATGGCGGTGCAGGACGGCTACTTCGTGTCGCACATCGCCGGCGAGGTGGAGATGCCCACGGCCGCCCAGGTGGACGCCTACCTGCCGCCCTACCGGCTGCCGTTCCCGCTCGACCCGCGCAAGCCCGTTTCGCATGGTCCGCAGATCCACCCGTCCCAGGGGCCGCCGCTGCAGCTGGAGCGGGCGCGGGCGATGGAGGACGCGATCCCGGTTATCCGGGAGAAGACCGACGAGTTCGGCGCCGCGTTCGGCCGCCACTACCCGCACTTCGTCGAGGAGTACATGCTGGACGACGCCGACATCGCGATCGTCATCTCCGGCGGGCACGCGGTCACCTGCCGGGCCGCGATCCGGCTGCTGCGCGAGCGCGGCATCAAGATCGGCATGGCCCGGCTGCTGTGGATCCGCCCGTTCCCCAGCGACGACCTGCGCGCCGCGCTGCGCGGCGTCAAGGGCGTCGGCGTGGTGGAGACCAACCTCGGCCTCGGCGGCTCGACCTACGGCGGCATCCTGTCGCCGGACGTCACCACCGCCCTGTACTACGCACCGGACCGCCCGCTGGTGACCTCGTTCATGGCCGGCCTCGGCGGCGAGACCGTCCCGGCGGCCGAGTTCGAGTGGATGGCGCACAAGCTCACCGAGGCCATCGAGCGTGGCCACGTGGAGAAGGCCGCGCACTGGGTCGGGTTCGAGGAATGACCGGTAACGAAGGAGCCCACTGATGGCTAAGGAAGTCATCCGCCAGCACCTCCCGCTGCTGGAGGAGGAGGGCCGCGGCGCGGCGACCGAGGACGACGCCGGCCGCGACCGCCACTACCTGCCTGACCTCCCCGACGAGGACCCCTACCAGGCGGGGCACCGCACCTGCGCCGGCTGCGGTCCGGCCATCGAGTACCGGTGGGTGCTCAAGGCGGCGGGCCAGGACACCGTCGTGGCCGGCCCGACCGGCTGCATGTACGTGGCCAACTCGACCTACCTGTGTACCCCGTACACGGTGCCGTGGGCGCACACGCCGATCGCCAGCGGCGGCTCGTTCACCTCTGGCGTAGCGGCCGGGTACGAGGCGCTGATCCGCAAGGGCCGCCACCCCGGGCCGTACCCGAACATCATCGTCATGGCCGGCGACGGCAGCGCCGCCGACATCGGGCTGGGCGCGATCTCCGGCGCGCTGTACCGCAACCACGACGCCCTGTTCATCTGCTACGACAACGAGTGCTACGCCAACACCGGCATCCAGGTCTCACCGACCACGCCGTACGGCAGCATGACCACATTCACCCCGTTCGGCAAGGCCAAGCCGGAAGGCACCTCACTGCCGCCGAAGAACCTGGCCAAGATGATGGCGGCCGGGCACCCGCACTGCTACGTGGCCACCACCACCGTCGGCTACCCGGTGGACCTGATGAACAAGACCCGCAAGGGCCTCAACCACCGCGGCGCCGCCTTCATGCACTGCTTCACGCCGTGCCAGAAGGGCTGGGTCTACCAGACCTCGATGACGGTCGAGATCGGCCGCCGGGTCGTGGAGGCCGGGCTGTTCCCGGTCTGGGAGTACGACCCGGAGGAACGCGAATACCACTACTTCCACCCGCCGGTGCAGCGCCCGGTCACCGACTACCTGGCCATGCAGGGCCGGTTCGGGCACATGCTCCCCGAGCACGTGGCGACCATGCAGGTAGGGGCC
>DATDGI010000285.1:0-1653 GCA_036522155.1 Streptosporangiaceae bacterium | reverse complement strand
CTGCACCAAGCCGGTTACAGGTGAGCCCTCTGTGATCAGGACGCAAGTCGCTGGCGGCCTGTACGGCCGGATCGTTGCCGCCGAGCTGATACTTGACGGCTCTGGAGACGGTATCGCGTACACGCCTCGTTTAAATGTGATTCACGTCGGGTGACGCGCCTGTAGGGGGTGAGGCGCTGCGGACCAACGCTGGCCGGTTCATCGGGCGGTCGTTGCGGTTGACGTAGAGCGTTCGGCGACTCGGCGCGCTGTTTGCGCAAGCGCAATTAACAATCGCCGCTGAAATTCAGGCAAGTGCATAACTACTCGAGAGCGCATCTTCCTCTCATCGGCATTCTCTGAACTAGAAAGATGATCATGAAGTCTGGGCTGGTTGGGGTGTTCAGCTCAGGGCGGGGGTGCGGCTGAGGGCGGGCATTCCCAGTGCGACTGGGGCGGGGGTGCGGGTGCGCCGGTCGATCTGGGCGAGTTTGTCCTGGGCGCCGGCGAGGCTGATCTTGAGTCCTTCGGCCTCGCCGAGCCAGCCTTCGCGGTCGGCTTCGGCGATGCGGGCGGTGAGGTTGTCGCGGATCTCGGCGATGCGGTTGCGCTGGGCGGGGTCTGGCCAGTGCATGGAGCACCTCAGGCAGCTGTGCTCGTGGTTGCAGGGGGTGCTGAACGCGCGCCCGCAGGTGCCGGTGGCGACTTTGCGGAGTTCGAAGTGGCCGAGGAATTCTTCCCATTCGGCGTCGGTGGGGGTGCGGTATTCCTCGGTGGGCCGCAGTGCGCGGCGGCGGGCGAGGAAGGCCAGGTGGGCCTGGATCGCCTCGTCGGGGTAGACGGCCTTGTAGCCGAGGGTGACGTTGATGTCGCGGTGCCCGGCGATGACCTGGGCGATGTGCGGCGGGAGGCCGTTCATGATGGCGTCGGTGAGGAACATCCGGCGGAAGTCGTGGGGGGTGTAGTGCAGCGGGACGCCGGCGAGGTCGGTCAGTGCGGTGCGGGCCAGGGCGCTGGACAGGATCTTGCGGATGGTGGCGGCGGGGATCGCGCGGTTCTCGGCGCCGATACGCCGCTGGAACAGCACCGGGGCGGGCGGCAGCCACAGGCGCTCGTGGTCGTCGTAGGCGGCGACGAGAGGGACGGCGTGGCTGGTGCCGCGGATCCGGCTGATGATGGCGCTGAGCACGTCGGCGAGCTCGGGGCTGATGACCAGCAGCCGCTCGGCGTCGGTTTTGGACGGGATGATCTGCAGCAGCGGGACTAGCTCGCCGGTGCCGGGGAGCCGGTACTGCACGAAGCTGTGGTGGCTGAGCTGCACCAGTTCCTCGGCGCGGATGCCGGTGGAGCGCAGGATCTCGATGGTTGCCCAGGCCCAGAATGCGCGGTCTTCTTCTGCGGTGAGGTTGCGGCGTTTCCCGGTGGCCGGGTCGTCGGCCCAGACGGTACCCGTCACGCTGGCGGCGGCCGGGCGGAACAGGGCCGTTCCCGGGGCGGTGATGGCGGCGCCGGGCCTGGTGTCGCGGGCGGCTTGCAGCAGGGCCCGGGCGTCGGCGTGCTGCTGGGCGGCGGAGCGGACCAGGACCGGCAGGACCGGGAGCCGCTCGCGGGTCCTGGCGTCCATCCGGGACTTGCGCTGCCGCTGGACTTTGCCCTGGATGGTGTCCGCCGGGC
>DATDGI010000284.1:0-1972 GCA_036522155.1 Streptosporangiaceae bacterium | reverse complement strand
CCCGGGCGGCGCCGCGCCATCGCGTCGTCCAGCACCGCGATCCCCTCGGTGATCAGCGCGCCGTCCCAGCGGGCCCGGTCCTGGTCGGCCAGTGGCACCGGCCGTCCTTCGGCATCCTGGCGGGCCGCCGACCGGGCGTGGTGCAGCAGCATCAGCGCGAGCAGCCCTCCGGTTTCCGCGTCACCGGGGAGCAGCCGGCGCAGCAGCCGTCCCAGCCAGATGGCCTCCTCGCACAGCTCGGCCCGGACCAGGCGCTCGCCCTCGCTGGCCGCGTACCCCTCGTTGAAGACGAGGTAGACGACGGCGCGCACGCCCGCGAGCCGCTCGCTGAGCGCGTCGCTGGCCGGCACCTCGAACCGGATGCCGGCCTCGCGGATCTTCCGCTTGGCCCGCACCAGCCGCTGGGCCAGGGTCGGCTCGGGCAGCAGGAAGGCGGCCGCGATCTCCCGGGTGGTCAGCCCGGCCACGTACCGCAGGGTCATGGCGACCCGCACCTCCAGCGCCAGCGCCGGATGGCAGCAGGCGAACACCATGCCCAGCCGGTCGTCCGGCATCGCCGCGCCTGTCATCTGGCCGGCCTCCTCGCCTGTGTCCTGGGCCAGGTCGCTGAGCAGCCGCGGATCGACCGTGACCGCCCGGTTGCGGCGAAGCTGGTCGATCGCCTTGCGGGAGGCGGTGACGGTCAGCCAGCCGCCCGGGTTGGGCGGGACGCCGTCGCGGGCCCACGCCTGCGCCGCCGCGGCGAACGCCTCGGCGGTGGCGTCCTCGGCCGCCTGCAGGTCGCCGGTCCGCCGGGCGAGCGTGGCGACGATGGCTCCCCATTCCTCACGGAAGGCGTGCTCAAGGCCGGGATCGCTCATGCCTGGCGCCCCCGCCCGTGGCCGGGGCGGCTCACCCGAGGATGGCCTGCCACGGCTCGCCGGTGCGCACCGCCCGCACCTCGATCGTGCCGGTGGCGGCCGACGGCATCCGGGCGGCCCAGTCCAGCGCGGTGTCCAGGTCGGGCACCTCGACCAGGAAGAAGCCGAGCAGGTGCTCCTTGGTTTCCATGAACGGGCCGTCGGTCAGCAGCCGGTCATCGCCACGCACCCGCACGCAGGTCGCGGTGTCCTTGGCGGCGAGCCGCTCGGCCGCGAGCAGCCCGCCCGAGTCCTTCACCGCCTGGGTGTAGGCGACCCAGTCGGTGATGATGCCCGCCGGCAGCGGTCCGGCCTGGTCCGATGCCCCCGGCGCGCCGAAGATCAGCAGTGCGTACTTCATGACAACCTCCTCTTCCGCGGTTTCCATCAGACCTACGGCCGTGCCATGCCCAGATCGACACCTGGCTCTGATTTTCTCGCGGCGGGCACCGAGGGCGGCCGGGTATGGCCGGTTCGGTGGCGCGCGGGCCGGGTCGGCCTCAGGCGACCGCGTCCGCCCCGGCCCGGTGCCGGGCGGTGCCAGCCCGGGCGGGCACCGCGGATGGGCGCGGCCCGGCCCGCCGGGACGGCCGTTCACCGGTGGCGGCCCAGGACGGCGCGGGCGGCGCGGCGTACCTGGGCAGGAGGGCGGCCACTTTGGGCGGCAGCCAGGGCTGCGCTGGCTGACTGCCGGTCCCGGCCGCGGCGGCCCGGCAGGCGCCGATGACGGCTGCCGGCCCGGGCCGCTGCCCGGCCTGCTTGGCCAGGCAGCGCTCGATCAGGCCGCGCAGCGGCGGCGTGGAGTAGCCCAGGTCGGGCTGGCCGTGCAGGATCCGGTACAGGATCTCGGCGTCGCCGTCCTCGCCGAACGGTGGCCGGCCCAGCGACGCGTAGGCAGCCAGGGAACCGAGGCCGAACACGTCGACGGACGGGAAGATGGCCCGCCCGGCGAGCTGCTCGGGGGCCAGGTAGCCGGTGGCCCCGGCGCGCTGCCCGGTCCAGATCAGGGCCGTCCCCGCCGCGGCCCGGGTCATCGGGCAATCGATCAGCTGCGGGCCGGCCGCGGTCAGCAG
>DATDGI010000283.1:0-15917 GCA_036522155.1 Streptosporangiaceae bacterium | reverse complement strand
TGACCAGCCGGCACAGGGAGGCCCAGCCCCGGCGGCCCTCGGCCAGCACGGTGAGGCGGGTGGCACCCTCGTGGTGCAGCCGGGCGGGCGCCGCCGGGCCGGGCCGCCACTCATCCTGGCCAGCCCGGCCGTCGGTCCCGGCGTGGCGTTTTGCCCCGGTCTGGCCGCCGGTCCCGGCCTGGCGATCGGCGGCGAGGACCAGGTCCGCGCCGAATATTGCCGCGATCCCGGCATCCGCGCAGGCCTGGGCGTGCTTGACCGCCCCGTAGAGGCCGTCACGGTCGGTCAGCGCGAGCGCGGGCATACCCAGCTCCGCCGCCCGGGCCGCCAGCCCGGCCGGGCCCGCCAGCCCGTACCGGAGCGAGTAGGACGACGCGACGTGCAGATGGGCGAAATCCGCCGCCCAGCTCAGCATGGTCATCAGAGCCCCCGGCAACCGCTGTTAAATCCCAGACCCGGGCCAGCAGCCAGGCCCCGGTCGCGGTGTCCCGCCGCAGTTCGTAAGCAGCGGGCGGGACACGGCGCCCAGGCGACGCCTCGACCCGCCAGAATTCGTATTCCGACGGCTCATCTGCCCCGGAGGCGGGCGTGTCCTGCTGCCACCACTCCCGGCTCACCAGCCAGTAGTCGAGGACTTTCAGCACCGCATAGGGCCGGTTCCGCCAGGCGAACCTGACCGGCTGCCCGTTCCGCATCCAGACCTCGACCCACTCCCCGTACAGCCTGCTCACCTGCTGCTCCCTGCTCAGAACCGCCCGGGGGAAGACAGGCAGCACCGCTTCCGGCCCTGGCCCGGCCAGCCACCCGGCCAGTCCGGCCAGCCGCCCCCCGGCCAGCCGCCTAGCCGCCCCCGCTAGTCGCCCTGCCAGCCGCGAGCCGCCCAGCCAGTTGCCCAGCGCCCCGGCCAGTCACCCTCCAGCCAGTCACCCCCAGCCAAGCCGCCGCCAGCCCGCCCGCAGGCCTGGCCGGTCACTCCCGTCTCGAATGTGTATTCGATTAACACGGGAATATAACGCCTTGATTCATGATCGCAGATAACTTTTTCGAAATTATGATTGAAAAACTTCTTTGATCAAGTATTTCGATGCACGGAGGAGGCTGCCGGTTACGCTCCGGCGCGCAGCCCGATCACCCGGCCCATGCAGGTCACCGCGTAGTCGTAGTACGCGTCACGGTCGGTGACCACGTTCTCGAACTGGCCGAAAAGCTCAAAGCTGACCATGCCGAACGTGCCTGCCCACGCCGCCAGCGCCCGGGCGACAGCGTCGTCGGGGGCACCGGGGAGCACCGACTCCCGGAGCCGGCCGACATCGGCGGCGAACTCCCTGGGCATGGCGACACCGAGCCCGGGCGGGTCCAGGACCCCGGCCGCCTGCGCATCGCTGATGATCCGCCCGAGCACGGCGGCGACCCGTGACGCGGGCCCGATCGTCTGTTCCGGCGCCCGGTACCCGGGTACCGGCGAGCCGTAGACCAGGGCGTACTCGTGCGGGTGGGCCAGCGCCCAGGCGCGCAGCGCGCGGCAGGCGGCCAGCCAGCGGGCTGGGTAGTCGTCGCGGCGGCAAGCGGAGTCGGCTTCCTCCGCCGCGGCGCCGATCGCGTTGTAGCCGTCGATGATCAGGGCCGTGAGCAGGTCGTCCCGGCTCGGGAAGTAGCGGTAGACGGCCGAGGAGACCATGCCCATCTCCCGGGCGACCGCCCGCAGCGACAGCCCGGCCGCGCCCTCGGTGGCCAGGTGCCGCCGCGCCGTGTCGGCGATCTCCCTGGTGAGCTCGGCCCGGACCCGCTCCCGCGCCGTCCGGCTGGCGTTCATCCCGCCACATTAGCAGAGCAGTGACCGAACTCAAGAGCACCGCTCTGCCGGATCAGTGCTGGTGGCCCGGTCAGGAGGCGGGCGACCAGCCGGGCATGGGGAATCCGGCGAGCAGGTCGCGGACCTCGCCCGCGATCCGCTCGATGGTCTGCTCGTCCTCTTTCAGCGCGGCCGTGACCGCCTCGTCCATCCAGGCGGCGAGCTGCGGCATGTGCTGCCCGGTCAGGCCGCGGGTGGTCAGCGCCGGGGTGCCGATCCGCAGCCCGGACGGGTCGAACGGCTTGCGCGGGTCGTACGGGACGGTGTTGTAGTTCGTCTCGATCCCGGCCCGGTCCAGCGCCTTGGCGGCGGGCTTGCCCGGGATTCCCTTCGGGGTCAGGTCCATCAGGATGAGGTGGTTGTCGGTGCCGCCGGAGACCAGGTCGAACCCGCGCTCGGACAGGGCCGTGGCCAGCGCCTTGGCGTTCGCGACGACCTGGTGTGCGTAGGTGCTGAACTCAGGTTGGGCGGCCTCGTGCAGCGCGACCGCGATGCCGGCCGTGGTGTGGTTGTGCGGGCCGCCCTGCAGGCCCGGGAAGACGGCCTTGTCCAGGGCGGACGCGTGCTCGGTGGTGGACATCACCATGGCGCCGCGCGGCCCGCGCAGCGTCTTGTGCGTGGTGGTGGTGATCACTGGGGCGTAGCCGACCGGCGACGGGTGGGCGCCGCCCGCGATCAGCCCGGCAATGTGCGCGATGTCGGCCACCAGGACGGCATCGACCTCGGCCGCGATCTCGGCGAACGCCGGGAAGTCGATGGTGCGCGGGATGGCCGTGCCACCGCAGTAGATGATCTTCGGCCTTTCCCTGCGGGCCAGGTCGCGGACCTCGTCGAAGTCCACCCGCCCGGTGTCGGCCCGCACCCCGTACTGGACCGGGCGGAACCACTTGCCGGTCACCGACACCGGCCAGCCGTGGGTCAGGTGCCCGCCCATCGGCAGTGCCATCCCCATCACCGTGTCGCCCGGCTGGAGGAACGCCAGGTAGACGGCGAGGTTGGCGGGCGAGCCGGAATAGGGCTGGACGTTGGCATGGTCCACGCCGAACAGCGCTTGCGCGCGCTGCGCCGCCAGGGTCTCCAGCGGGTCGATGATCTGCTGGCCCTCGTAATAGCGGCGGCCCGGGTAACCCTCGGAGTACTTGTTCGTCAGCACCGTGCCGCATGCCTCAAGCACCGCTACCGAGACATAGTTCTCCGACGGGATCATCCGGATCTTCTCGAACTGCCGCCGCGCCTCGGCGTTGATCAGTTCAGCAATCTCCGGGTCGGTGCGTTCGACATGCGGAATAGGGGGCTGATGCATAGTGACCTCCTCGGCAACGAGGCTACACACGCGAGGCGCCTCGCTGCCGGTGCCGCGGATGTGTCCCCCGCCAGGTGGCGCCGTGCGAGCTGATGCTGGATCACTTGAGCACCACGCGTGTCCGTTACGTAACCTGGGGCCTGCACAATGGAGCCGCGGCGCCTGTAGCTCAGATGGACAGAGCAGCTGCCTTCTAAGCAGCCGGTCGCAGGTTCGAGTCCTGCCAGGCGCACCAGGTCAGAGGCACGGAACCCCGAATCGAAGATCACGGACAACCCGTCTGTAGCAGTTTCTGTAGCAACGGGTCAGTCCTGGGCTGTGTCGAGCAGCCCATGTAGCCGGGTGAGTGCGTCGCGGCGGGCTTGCTCGTCAGTGTCGGTGTAGATCTGGTCAGGGTGCTCAAGGACCGCTACCCATCGGAGCGTGCTGCTACATCCTTTCTCCACAGACTGCATTCCGTGAGCCCCCCTTCCGACTGACTATTCGGGATGCTGTAGTCGCCCTGCTAGTCCTCGCCCTCTTCCTCGATGTCGAGAGCGCCGCAGGGATTCAGGGGCGCCTGTCGGAGAGATGGCAGGAGTCCGAGGGCCGGCGGTGCCACCAGCCGCTGCGTGACTACCGCTGACGATCGCCTATGTGGAACCATTAGGACCGTCGATAATCTCGGCTTGGAGCGCTGATAGCCAGGGAAGGGTTGACCGATGGCCGCTGCGATTTTTGCACTGATCGGAACGTTGCTTGGGATATCCGGAACATTGCTTGTGGAGACGCGTCGGTCACGAATGGAAGTCAATCGTTCTCGACGTGAAGCCTTGCGTACTAGCTGCGCCGAATTTACTGGCGCCATTGTACGCACAAGAGAGCTGACTCTTAAATGGAAGAGCCAGCCCTCAGATGCGTCACTGAGGGAATCCGCCAGCCAAGCGCATCATGAGGCTTGGGTTCATTATGAACTCCTAAGGCTGATTTCTGCATCTAAGGAAGTGCAAGAAGCAGGTAGGCATCTCATGCGTTACGCATGGGGACTGATGCGCCAGGTGGATGGCAAACCTCCCCGTGAGGATGAGCAACCCGATGGCCCATTTGCCCTTACCCTTGAATGGCTGCCACGGTTTACCATCGCGGCGAGGCGTGAACTCGGCGTCCCTCAGGCTGACGACATATATATGGAACCTCCAGAGTGGCGGGTACCGGATCCGACTGCGTCGTCTCCCTCATGAATCACAGCTCTGTAGCCATATCTTGTAGCAACCAGCCCGGTCTGTCCTGATCTATTGCGGTCGAAGCACTCATGAAAGTCCACGTCAGGCATCATCCTGGCCTCATTGGCCGTACCTTCTAAGCAGCCGGCCGCAGGTTCGAGTCCTGCCAGGCGCGCCAGCCAAACGCCCAGGTCAAGGCTCTAGCTGCGCCACTCATGATGATCGCCTAGCCCGCGCGCGTCCTCCGCCGGTTCCGCGTCACTGCCGTTCGGCAGCCCGGATCCACACCGACACGTGAGCCGGTTCGAGAGCCTTCTCCACGACGGCGGCCAAGTCGTCGCGAACAGAGTCCAGGTCGACCGCGTCTTTCAGCCGGGCCGCGAACGCCGTCACGGTCTGGTCGGCGTCATACCGTGCCCGGTTGAACCGGCGGTCCACCGTCCGCTGCACCCGGTGTCGCAGCGGGTTAAACAGCGCCGCCGCGGCCAGCGTGGACACGCCCACCGCTACCGAACTGTGGAATCCCAGCACCTGGGTGACCAGCAGCACCAGCCCGGCGTATACCCCAACCAGCACCCCGGTCACGATCGCGTACGCCAGGGTCCGGCTGATGATCCGGTCGATCTCATACAGCCGGTACTTCAAGATCCCCACGCCGATGCCCACCGGCAGCGCGGCCAGCCCGATCCCGAGAATCTCTCCTACGACGCTGGTCGAGCTGATCCCCAACGACACGGCGATCACGGCTAGGGTAACCGCGGCGCCGGTGGCCAGCCACTTCAGCTGCTGGCGCCGCTGGCCCGTGGCGCGCCGCCAGCTAAGAACCTGGTGGGCCACGAACGACAGCACGATCACCAGGATCAAGCCCAGGACCAGTACCCCCGCCGCGGCGAGGGGCCCGCCGTGCGGCTGCCCGGTGCTGATCAGGTTGCCGGCGGCGTCGATGCGGACGTCATGACGGGCCACGGCGGTGACCGCCGGGGCAAAGGCGGCCGCCGACGCCAGCGCTCCGGCCACCACATAGGCCCGCAGTACCCACCGCCAGCGCCGCGCCGCCAGCCTGCCGTCCGGGAACAGCAAGATCACCACCGGGAACAACAGCAGCGCCGGTGCCCACAACGGCGTGAGCAGCACGGCGACCGGGGCCAGCGGGAGGCCATGGTGGCCGAACCGGTAGTACAGGGCGGCATACCCGCCGCCAACGCCGCTCAGCAGGAACACCACGATGAAGGTGATCAGGATCCAGCCGATCGGATTGCCCGGCTGGCGGCGGGCCACGACGAAGCCCACCGCCGCGTAGACCACCGCGATAGGGACAATCGGCCCCGAGCCCAGGACCGACAGCTGACCGACCAGGGCGCTCAGCACTAGCGCTCCGGCCAGCAGCATCAGCGTCAGGACGGCCAGGACCGTCGCTGTCACCGGAGACGCCAGCCGGAAGCGGGCCGCGGCCGGTTCCGGCCCGCCCGCCGCCGGTACCCCCACCATGAGAGGCAACGCTACGCGCGCGGCGTTCCGGGAACGTTACGGGCCTTGCCACGTCGCCCAAGGTCAGCGCACCCAGGGGAGACTGCCTGACATGCCGGAGAGGCACCTCGTAGTGCCCAGAACCCAGTGACCTACCGTGCCAGATCCGTGCCAGAATAGGCAGACATAGGCGGTCTCCAGCGGCCACTCGCGGGCAGTGCGCGTGATAGCCAAGCTGGACCGGAGCAGGTTGACCCCCTGCCCGAGACGACCTTCTAAGCAGTCGGCCGCAGGTTCGAGTCCTGCCAGGTGCGCCTGGCGCACCACCCGAAACCCCATGGTCATGTCCACTGCAGTTCGTTCCACGATGTCAGCCACTGGCCCGCCGCCGGGTGGACCCGGCCGCCGAGCACGCCAGCGAGTTGCTCGTCCGAAAGGGCGAACGCGTCCCAGAGGCGGCGGAGCACGGTTGGACCTGCTGCGTCGATGAGACCCTTGGCCATCATCGTGAGGCGGAACTGGTACCAGACGTAGGTGAGCGGCTCAATGTCCGGATAGAACGCCTCGAAGTAGCGGAGGTCACGCGCGACCGGCTTGAGCAGGCAGTTCTCCAACGCAACCCGTGGAAACGTCTCGAGATGCAAGCTCCGATCGGGTTCTTTGGCAACCACGAAGGCGTAGAGCGCCATGTTGGCGAAGAGCTCCATCAGCCACGACCGCGGGAATAGAAAGGGAAAACCGTCGTGGAAGGCGTGCGCCAGCTCGTGGACGACAAGCATGTCGGCGAAAGGCACCAGGCGGTCGGCACCTGTCCCGTAGACCTGATCGAGTACCTGGGCTGCTACAGGAGGAGCAGAACTAGCCACCTCCTCAAGCCGAGCGATGAGGTCTGAGGGCTCGCCTGCGAGGAAGAGATTGCCAGCGCTGTAGTACGGCATGCCGTACAGAGGGTTCGACGCGCGTTCGGACCAGTCGGCTCGGTTGAGCACTACGAGCGCGCACCGGGGACGGAACGCAAGGATTTCGCCTAGGTACGAGTAGGCCCTAACGCAACGGTCAGCCAACCGCCCAGCCTGCTCGCGCGTCGAGGCGCTGGTGCGAACCTCAAACGGGAAGCCCGACAGCGAAGCAAGCCCTTGGTGCTTCGCTACGTCCATCGCCTCACCATAGACTTTCCTGCCGTGGACGGGCCGAGCCACCTCATACGCGCCGAAGCACCCGGGACTCCGGATCGTGGATCCATACCCGGCCGATGAGTGACAAGCGAGCGTCGCGGCCGCTGCTGACCCATCCCTGGGAAGCGGGCGTCACCGGGTGGATCGTGGTCTTCGGCGCGGTGGTCGCCGAACTGGTCTTCTCCCTCGTCACCTACAACTCGCCCCCGGCGGTCGCCGTGCCGGTGCTGCTGGCCCCCGCCGCGGTGGCACTGGGAGTCGGCCTTGTGCAGTGGTGGCAGACCCGCGCATCTGGTGCCGAGCCCGCAAGCTGGTGGCACCTTGCCGCGGTGGCCGCCGCTCTGTTCGCCTGGCTGGTCTGGCCGACGGCCCCGGGGGCACTCGCGGGAGCCGACGGCAGCGCTCAGGCGGCCTGCAACGCCCTTCCGACCACGCAGACCGCCCAATGCCTGACGCTGGCCGCCCGGGCCCTCGACGCCCACAACCTGACCTGGTGGCTGACCGGCGCCCTCATTCTGGTCGCGGCGCTGCTCACCCGCCGTTCCCGGATCGCCGCCTGGGCCGCGATCCCCATCGCCTTCGCCGGCTGTGAGCTGGCCACCTACTTCCTCCAGGCGCTGGTCAACCACTACTCCACCGGGTGACCCACGAGCCGCCGGGTGACGGGGCATCTAGGCTGGCGGGCGTGGTGAGGCTGGCCAGGGGCGGCAGCACGTGGCGTATCGGGACCGACGCCGAGGTCGCGTGGATCGCCGAGGGCACGTCCATCGGGCTGGACATCACTTCTGCCATCCCGCCGGTCTTCGAGGCCTACGCCACCGTCGTCCTGCCCTATGCAGGCAGAGGGCAGGACACCCATGACCGGGCCGTGCTCGCGCTGCTGAGCGAGCACTCGGCCGGCCAGCCGTGGTGGCTTGGCTACCTCGACACCGGCGCCGATGACATCGTCTTCCCCGGCGCGCCGAAGGTGACCTTGTACTCGGGGTGGCACTACGTGCTGGTCGAGGCGGGGCCGGAGCAGGCCGCCACCTGGCGCCGGAGCGGCCCCTGGTCGTTCTGGAAGGGTGCCCTGCCCAACCTGATGTTCCCGGCCGACCGCTCCTGGCTGCTGTCCACGCTGTGGGACGACGACTGGACCTGCATCGGCGGGCCGGCCGGGCTGGTGGACCGGTTCCTGCGCGACCCCGATCTGGAGGCGAGGCCGGTGGCCCCCGGCCAGGACGCCACCCCACCAGGCCATGAGGCGCGGTGACGGTACCGGTTCAGGTCCGGGAGGCGGCCACCACGAGCCATCATTCCGGCCGGAGGCTGTCGCCTAGCCTGGGGTCCGTGACCGTCCACGAGCTTTCGCGTGCCGACGCGCGCCGCATCGCCGTGCGGGCGCAGTTCCTGGACAGCAGGCGGCCGGACGAGCTGCTGGAGGCGGTCCGCCAGCTGACCCTGCTGCAGATCGACCCGGTCGCGGCCATCGCGCCGAGCGCCGACCTGGTGGCCTGGAGCCGGCTCGGGTCGTCGTACTCCCCCGCCGATCTGAGCGCGGCGCTGGAGAACCGGACGCTGCTGGAGTTGCGGGCGATGATCCGGCCCAGCGAGGACCTGGCGCTGTACCGCGCGGACATGGCCGGCTGGGAGCGGGCCGAGCGCGGGCAGATGCCCGGGTGGCGGAAATCCAACCGCGACTGGGTGCGCGCCAACGACGCGTGCCGCAGGGACATCCTGGATCGGCTCGCCTCCGCCGGGCCGCTGCCGTCCCGCGATGTGCCCGACACCTGCAAGGTGCCGTGGAAGTCGACCGGGTGGACCAACAACCGCAACGTCAGCCAGCTGCTGGAGTTCATGGTGGTGCGGGGCGAGGTGGCCGTTGCCGGGCGCAGCGGCGGCGACCGGCTGTGGGATCTCGCGGCCCGCGTCTACCCCGATGACCCGGTCGTCCCCGCGGGCGAGGCGCGGCGCATCCGGGACGAGCGGCGGCTGCGCTCGCTGGGCATCGCCCGGGCCCGGGGGCCGGAGTGCCCGGTCGAGCCGTGGGACGTGGGCGAGGCGGGCGAGCCGGCCGTGGTCGAGGGCGTCAGCGGCAGCTGGCGGGTCGATTCTTCGCTGCTGGGCCAGCCGTTCCCGGGGCGGGCGGCGCTGCTGTCGCCGTTCGACCGGCTCATCCACGACCGCAAGCGCACCGTCGAGATCTTCGAGTTCGACTACCAGCTGGAGATGTACAAGCCAGCGGCCAAGCGCCGGTGGGGGTACTTCGCGCTGCCGATCCTGTACGGGGACCGGCTGGTGGGCAAGCTCGACGCCACCGCCGACCGGAAGGCCGGACTGCTCCGGGTCAGCGCGGTCCACCAGGACGTACCCTTCAGCGCGGCCATGACCGCCGCCGTGGATCGCGAGATCAAGGATCTGGCTCACTGGCTCGGGCTGGGCCTCCTGCCGCCGGGCCGGTCATAGTCCGAGGGCACCCGCGCCAGCGCGCCTTCCCTGGCGATCGTCCCGTCGGGGTTCAGCCCCGTTCGTTCATGGGCTCACCATGATGCATAAGTGACCAATATCCGACAGTTGCATGGCTGGCGAATGAAATGACGGCAATTGCCCGAATAGCCATCGCAGTTTCATCCGCCGCGGGTGATGCCTGCCTCCGGCCGGCGGCATTGTATAGGCCGGGGCAGGCAGGGCGTGGCAAAGAAGCGGCTCGGGTGGGTGACTGGTGCATGTCGTGATGGTGACGCCCGAGTGCGCTCCGGCGGCCAAGGCGGGCGGGCTCGGCGATGCGGTGGCTGGTCTCAGCCGTGAGCTTGAGCTCAGGGGAAACGCGGTCGAGATCATCATGCCGAAGTACGCCAGCATGCGGTACTCCGACCTGCAGGACCTGCAGCCCAGTCACCGTGATCTGTCGGTGCCGTGGTACGACGGGGCGGTCCGCTGCACGGTCTGGTCCGGCCTCGCGAACGGGCGGAAATGTTTCTTCATCGAGCCGCATTCGGCCGCTAATTTCTTCGGCCGGGGCCGGCTATATGGGTACGGCGACGACCCGGAGCGTTTCGCGTTCTTTTCCCGGGCGGCCGTTGAATTCATGCGCCAGGCCGGTAAGCGCCCGGAAATAATTCACTGCCACGACTGGCAGACCGGGCTCGTCCCGGTCCTGCTCCACGAGCAGCACGGCCAAGGCCAGCGGGTCTGCTACACCATTCACAATTTCCGGCACCAAGGCACCAGCGGTGAGGAACTCCTGTGGGCCACCCAGCTCGGCCGGCCCGACTACTTCCTGGACGCAGACCGGCTGGGCGACGATTTCCGCTACCGGGGGCTGAACCCGATGAAGGGCGGGGTGGTGTACTCGGACTTCGTCACCACCGTGTCCCCCAGCCACGCCGACGAGGCGCTGTTCGGGGACGGCGCGTCCGGGCTCGGCCGCACGCTCAAGGAGCATCAGGTCAAGTTCCGCGGCGTTCTCAACGGCGTCGATTACCACGTATGGAATCCGGAAACCGACCCGGTCCTGACCGCCCACTATTCGGCCGGTGACATCTGGCGCAAGCACCAGAACCGGGACGCGCTCCGTGACCGGTTCTGGCTGCGCAAGAAACACTGCCCGGTGGTCGCCTACGTGGGCCGGCTGGACGAGCAGAAGGGCATGCACCTGCTCCATCACGCGCTCTTCTACACCCTGGCCCAGGGCGGCCAGTTCGTGCTGCTGGGCGATACCCCGCACGACGGCGGCATCGGCAGCCATTTCCGGCACCTGAAGAGCCATCTCAACGACAACCCCGATTGCCATCTGGAAATCGGCTACCGCGAGGAACTGGCCCACCTCATCTACGCGGGCGCGGATCTGCTGGTGGTGCCGAGCATGTTCGAGCCGTGCGGGCTGGCGCCGCTGATCGCGATGCGGTACGGGACGGTGCCGGTGGTGCGGGCCACCGGCGGCATGATCGACACCGTCTTCGACCTCGAGCACTCGGGGCGCCCGCCCGCGGAGCGCAACGGGTTCGTCTTCCACCACACCGACAACCAGGCCATCGAGTCGGCGCTGGGCCGCGCCCTCCGGCTATGGTCGGCCTGCCCCGGCGAGTTCCGCAGGCTCGCCGCGGTCTGCATGCGCACCGATTACTCGTGGGCCCGGCCGGGACAGGACTACCTGGATATCTACGACCAGATCCGCGGCCCGTTAAGGCCAGCAGGGAGAACCGATGAGCGCGGAAAGCGACCGGGTAGCGGGGTTCGGGCAGCTCGAGGACGGGCTCCGGCAGGCCAGCGACTGGTACCTGTGGGGCCCTTACGTCAGTGAGCGCCAGTGGGGAACGGTCCGGGAGGACTACAGCGCCGACGGTGAAGCCTGGGACTACCTGCCGCACGACCACGCGCGCTCCCGGGCCTACCGCTGGGGCGAGGACGGGCTGGCCGGGTTCTGCGACATCGAGCAGCGGCTGTGCCTGGGACTGGCCCTGTGGAACGGGCAAGATCCGATCCTCAAGGAGCGTCCCTTCGGGCTGACCGGCGCCGAGGGCAACCACGGTGAGGACGTCAAGGAGTACTGGTGGTACCTGGATGCGCTGCCCAGCCACGCCTGGAACCGCTGGCGCTACCACTACCCGCAGACGGCGTTCCCCTACGACGACCTCCGCGCCGAGAACGGCAGGCGGGGCAAGTTCGACCCCGAGTACGAACTGCTCGACACCGGGGCGTTCGACGGCGACCGTTACTGGATCACCGAGGTCCGCTACGCCAAGGCCGACCCCACCGACCTGCTGATGGCCATCAGCGTGACCAACGCCGGCCCGGACGCCGGCACCCTGCACGTGCTGCCGACCGCCTGGTTCCGCAACACCTGGTCCTGGGATCTGGGCGCCCCCAGGCCGGTGATGGCCGCGGACGGCCCGACCGCGGTCACGGTCGAGCACCCGTTCCTTGGCACCCTGGAACTGCTGGCCGACGCCGGGCCGGACGGCACCACGCCCGCCCTGCTGTTCTGCGAGAACGAGACCAACACGCAGCGGCTCTTCGGGACGGAGCCGGTCACCCCGTATCCCAAGGACGGCATCAACGACCATGTGATCCACGGCGCACCGACCGTCAACCCGGAGCAGCAGGGCACCAAGTGCGCCGCCTGGTACAAGCTGGAGGTACCGGCGGGCGGTACGGCCGAACTGCGGCTCCGGCTGCGCCCGCGCCGGTCCGGGTCGCGCACGACGGCCGCGTTCGGCCGGAGCTTCGATCGGGTCATGGCCGCCCGCCAGCAGGAGGCGGACGAGTTCTACACCGAGCTGACACCGGCCGCGGCCAGCGCCGATGAGGCCATGGTCATGCGGCAGGCGTTCGGCGGGCTGCTGTGGAGCAAGCAGTTCTACTACTACGACGTGGCCCGCTGGCTGGACGGTGACCCGGCGCAGCCGCCGCCGCCCGGCAGCCGCCGGTACGGGCGCAACGCCAAGTGGCGCAACTTCAACGCCTTCGACATCATTTCGATGCCGGACAAGTGGGAGTACCCGTGGTTCGCCGCATGGGATCTGGCCTTTCACTGCGTGGCGCTGGCCCACGTTGACCCGGCGTTCGCCAAATACCAGCTGATCCTGCTCTGCCGGGAGTGGTTCCAGCACCCCAACGGCGCGCTGCCCGCCTACGAGTGGGACTTTTCCGATGTCAACCCGCCGGTGCAGGCCTGGGCCGCGCTGGAGGTGTTCGCCATCGACGGCGGCCGCGACCTCGGTTTCCTGTCCCGCGTGTTCGACAAGCTCCTGGTCAACTTCACCTGGTGGGTGAACATGGAGGACGCCGGGGGCAACAACGTGTTCGAGGGCGGCTTCCTGGGGCTGGACAACATCGGCCCCATCGACCGGTCCCACCTCCCGGTCGGCGGCACCCTGGAGCAGTCGGACGCGACCGGCTGGATGGCCTTCTACGCGGTCGCCATGGGGTCCATCGCGCTCGTGCTGTACTGGAGCGGCCAGCGGCCGGGCACCGACCTGATCCTCAAGTTCCTTGAGCACTTCGCCGCCATCACCGATGCCATCGACGGCCAGGAACTGTGGGATGACCAGGACGGGCTGTACTACGACCGGCTGCTCGTACCGGGGGGCGGGTCGGTCCCGGTCCGGGTCCGGTCGATGGTAGGGGTCATCCCGATGCTGGCGGCCGCGGTCGTGGACGAGCGCATGCTGGACCGGGCGCTCACGGTCAGCAAGCGGTTCGCTGACTACGTCGACCGCCATGGCCTGTATGACCGGGAGAAGCTGCAGCAGGCCGGCATGATGCGCGGGCAGCCGGGCTCGCAGCGGCTGCTGCTGAGCGTGGTCGGCGTGGACCGGCTGGAGAAGCTGTTCAGCAAGCTGTTCGACGAGAGCGAGTTCCTCTCCCCGTACGGGCTGCGCGCGCTGTCCGCCTACCACCGCGACCACCCGTACGAGCTGGACGTCGAGGGCTTCAGTGCCACCATCGACTACGAGCCGGCCGAATCGACCACGAACATGTTCGGCGGGAACTCCAACTGGCGGGGGCCGCTCTGGTTCCCGCTCAATTACCTGATCTGCACGACCCTGGAGCGCTACCACCGGTTCTTCGACGACGACCTCACCGTCGAGTACCCGACCGGATCTGGGCAGCGGCTGCCGCTCAGCGCCGTCCAGCAGGACCTGCAGGACCGGCTCATCTCGATCTTCCTGACCGGCCCGGACGGGCGGCGGCCCTGTTTCGGCTGGGTCGGCCGGCTGCAGCAGGACCCGGCGTGGAAGGACAACCTGGTCTTCAGCGAGTACTTCCACGGCGACAACGCGGCCGGGCTCGGCGCGTCCCACCAGACCGGCTGGACCGGCCTGATCGCCGACCTGATCCGGCGCCGGCACGGCGTGGTCCGCTCGGTCGGCGACGTGATCAGGGAACTGCGCCCGGAGCAGCTGCCCGTCAGCTGAGCCAGCGGAAAAACACGACGGCCAGGAGGTAGGCCAGGCCGCCAACGGCGAGCAGCCAGTCATAGGGGTGACCGCTGTGCCCCTCGGCGATCTGCACCAGCCAGGTAACGATCAGGGTGACCAGCAGCGCGAGCCCGGACACCGCGGTCGCGCGCAGGTCGATCTGCGCGAAACGCTCGTCCCGGCCGGCGCCGGCCAGGCCGCGGATGGTCTCGCTGCGGCCCGCCAGCAGGAAGAACAGCCCGAAGCCCGCCAGCGCCGCGAGCGAGAACAAGCCCACTCCCAGCTGGCCGCCCAGCCAGAAGGCCGCGAGCATCACCACCCCCAGCGCGAGGCAGAACAGCGGCATGAACCACTTGGAGCGGGTGATCGCCCGACTACGAATCCTCGTCACCGAACATCTCCTCGACCGGGACACCGAAATAGCGGGCGAGTGCGATCGCCAGCGGCAGCGACGGGGTGTAGCGCTCCTTCTCGATCGAGTTGATCGTCTGGCGCGATACTCCCATCGCCTCCGCTAGCTGACCCTGCGCCAGGTTCCGCTGCGTGCGCAGCGTGCGCACCTGGTTCTTCATCACCCACCCGCGTTGCGCCGCCTGGGTACGCAACGGCGGCGCGTGCCCGGCCAGATGGCGATGATCACCGCCGGGAGCCAGCCCACCTCGATGATGGGCGCCCAGCTGCCCTGCCGCACCGCCTGCGCGATGGAGGCGACCGCGACCAGCGCCACGGCCAGCCCGGACACCAGGTACAGCAACTTCATCCGTAGCGTCATGTCCGACCCTTCTGTCAAGCGTACTTGTCAGAGACAAGCTAGCTTGACACCCCCGCACCTGTCAAGCTCGCTTGTCACATGACCGCTGCGGACTACCCTCCTTATCCGGTCGTAATAGTGACCCGCTCGGCTAAATCATGAGGAATGTGAACCAGCCGGGACTATCGCGCGTCCCTTCTCCAGGCGACCAGACATATTCCGTCTTTGGCAAGGAGGGGGCATGGTTCACGCTTCGTTTTACCGGAAGGGCTGGCTCGCCGGTTCGGCAGGTGCAACTGCCGTGGCCACTGCGGCCCTGCTCATGCTGAGCAGCGGCGCTTCGGCCCAAATGACCAGCCACAGCCGCGTCCACCACGCGCGCCCGCGGGCCGCGGCGGCGGCCCGGGCCGGAGCATCGGCGTCCGCGTCCTATCCGGTGACGAGCTTCACCCAGGACTTCGGCGACAACACGAAGTATTTCTGCCCGGCGGGCAGCGGCAACCATCCCTGCGACGGGAATGGCCCGGCCGGCGACTACGGCACCATCGACCGGGTACTCTCGCACTTTTCCAATGGCGGGGTCGGTAATTACGCTCCCTTCACCAAGGCGCTGACCGAGGACTGGATGGCGCTGGTCTCCGGGACCGGCGACGGCAATCAGGGCGCAGGCTGCCCCGGCACGACCCCGACCTCTAATCCCGGCGAGAACTGCACCGGCCCGTTCGCACTGTTTGGCACCGGAAAGGCAGAAGGCGCCGAGAACGTGTTCCCCACGTCGGGATTCACGGTCACCGACGACCTCTATTTGTCGCCGACGACCGGGGGGCCGGCCGGGTCGCTCGTCGACGATGACGTTGAGCTGAACCTGCCCAACAGCGGCTTCGGTATCGACAACGTGATCACGGCGTGCGCGGAGCCGGTAACCGTCAGTGGCCCGCTGGGGTATGTCATCAACTTCGGCCACAATTCCCCGGGCTCGTGCAGCGGGTCGCCGGTGATCACCACGGACGGCTGGTACCGGTTCGTCTTCGTCTTCAGCGACCAGGGCGGGAACGCCTACCTGGACGAGTACGTGCGGAGCGAGCCCGGCGCGGCGCTGGTCGCCACCAGCGGGCCGCAGCCGGTGGGCGGTGGCAGCCCCGAGCCGATCAGCCAGTGGGGCGGCCCGGGCTACTTCTGGCTGCCCAGCCTGGACATGAGCGGCCTGCCGCTCGCCAACTTCGCGCTCCAGCTCGGCACGTTCGCCAACGGTCACAAGCCCTGAT
>DATDGI010000282.1:0-2246 GCA_036522155.1 Streptosporangiaceae bacterium | reverse complement strand
GGGCACGCTCGTCGCGGCCACCGGGTCGGCCGCGCCCGCCGAGCCAGCCGGTGTGGCCGGGCCGGCCAGCCCGGGCCGGCCGCCCATCCCCGGGCTGCGGGCCGGGGCCCTGCTGGTCATCCTCGCCCTCACCGCCTACCGGGCCTACTCCGGAGTCATCAGCCACGACTGGCCGTTCCTGCGCGGCGGCGACCAGTTCTCCCACGCCGTGATGGCCGAGCAGATGCTCGCCCACGGCTCCTACGGCGCCTACCTCGTCTACCCGCCGGGCTTCCCCGCGCTGACCGCCGTGATCTGCCGGTTCAGCGGGCTGGCCCCGCTGCAGCTGTTCCCGGTCCTCGCGCCCGCCTTCATCGTGCTGTGCGCGCTCGCCGCGTACGCGCTCGCCACCGGGCTCTGGGGCTGGCCGTACGGCATCGCCGCAGCGGCGCTGAACGGGCTGGTGCTGGACGGCGCGTACGACGGCTTCGCCGAGGGCCGCTACCCCGACCTGCTGGCCGGCTACTTCCTGATCGTGATGGTGGTCGCCGCGCTGATCACGCTCTACCAGTCAGCCAGCTTCCGGTCCGGGGCACTGCTGGCCGTGACGGCCGCCGCGGTGGTGCTGTACCACTCGGTGGTCACCCTGTACGTGGCGCTGCTGCTGGCCCTGGCCGCGGTCACCGCGCTGCCCTACCTGCTCTACCGGGGCGAGCGCCGGGCGGCGAGGATCCTGCTGCTGGCGCTGGGCGCGTCGGCCGTGCTCGCGGTCGGCTACGGCGCCCTCACCTACAACCTGGCCGGGCTGGTCACCGGCCGCTCGTCCACCTCGACCGCGGTTTCGATCGCCCTCGGCAGCCAGCCGGTCCCGGCCGTGACGCATCTGCTGACGGCGCTGGGACCGGCCATCGTCTGGCTCGGGCTGTTCGGCGCCGGGGCGGCCGCGGCGGGGATCCGGCGGCTGGCCCAGCCCGGGCAGGTGCTCTCGGCCGTGACCGTGCTGGCCTGGGCGGCACTGATGTACCTGGGCAGCCGGACCGCGGTGGATGGCTTCCCGCAGCGGTTCGAGCGTGATCTGGGGGCACCGTTGTCGGTGCTCGCCGCGTTCGGCGTCGTGCTGGTGGTGCGGGCGCTGATGGCCCACTGGCAGGGCGCACGGACGGCACTGACGGTGTCAGCGGCCGCCGCCGTGGCCGTGGTCGGCATCGTCGCCGTCGTCCAGACCGCCCGCAGCCTCCAGACCGGCGGCCGGCCGGGGAGCGAAGTGCTCACCCACCGGGTGGCGTCCGCCGGGCACTGGCTCGGGCAGCACAACACCGGCGGCAACGTCATCTCTACGCCCTACCTGAACCCCGGCATCGGCAACCGGGCGGTGCTGGCCCTGGGCGGCTATGCCGGCCTGCAGTCCTACGGCGCCTACCGGATCGCCCATCCGCGCTCGCTGCCCCCGGCGGGCCGCCGCCCGCTGCTTGATTCCAATGAGGTGCTGCTGCACCCGGCGAGCTGCCAGGCCGGCGCCATCCTGGCCCGCGACGATGTCCGTTACGTGGTCCTGTACCGGTTCGGCAACGGCGCGGACCTGCCCGCGTTCGCCGCCGACCCGGCCCGCTACCACCTGGCGTTCGCGAACCCCTCGGTCCTCATCTACGCCACCACCCGCGGCCCGACGGGCGGCGCGGCGTGTGCACCCTGATCCGGCTGGCCACGGTAAAGGCCCGCACCTCGATCAGGGGGGAGCCGGGGATGCTCGCCGCGGCCGTGCGAGGCTCAAGGTCAGGACCGAGCCGGCCGGGCTGGCGGGCCGGGGTGACGGTCACCCGGACACCGTCTGGCACCAGCAGATGCAGCTGGCCGCCGACCAGAGTGGCATGCACGATCGTGTGCAGGCCCTGCAGTAGCGCGTCGCGCAGGTCGAGCACGATGTGGCCGCCGATGGCGGTCACCATCAGCCGGTCCGGCACCACCCAGCGCCCTTCCCGCCGCTGGGTGGTGAAGAAGGCGGCCACCGACCGCGATCCGTCCAGCCGCAGCGGCTGCCCGGCCGGGGTGGCCAGATCCTGGGTCAGCCGCGCCAGTTCGCCCAGCGTCTTGGCCTGATAGGCCTGGCTGACCCGGTCCGCGTGCTCGGCGAGGGTGAGCCTGCCATCCCCCACCGCCTCGGCCAGCAGCGCGACGATCCGCTCCCGGTCAGCGTCGGACGCCCGCAGATCGCGTGGTGGCGGCCGGGATGTCACCTGACGAAAATATCCGGCCACCGGCCCCGCCGT
>DATDGI010000281.1:0-2746 GCA_036522155.1 Streptosporangiaceae bacterium | reverse complement strand
GATGCACCACGGCGGCGTTCCCGCCGAAGCGGCCGAGGCCATCCTCGTCCGCTTCACCGACGCGGGCCTGATCGACGACGCCGCGTTCGCTCGGGCCTGGGTCGAGTCCAGGCACCACAGCCGCGGGTTGTCCAAGCGGTCCCTCTCCGCCGAGCTGAGGCGTCACGGCATCCAGAACGAGGAGATCCGCGCGGCGGTCGATGCGCTCGACTCCGAACAGGAAGTCGCCACCGCCAGGCACCTGGTCGAGCGCAAGCTGGCGAGCAGCCGCGGTCGGCCGCCGGAAAGCCGCGCCAGGCAGGCGGCGAGCTTCCTCGCCAGGAAGGGCTACCCGGCCGGCCTGGTCTTCAGGCTGATAAGAGAGGTCATGGAACAGGAAGGGCCGGCCGAGCCGCTCGGATTCGAACTGGACGCCGATCAGTACATAGACCCAGACTCAGACGAGGCCGTCAGCTACGGAGATTGAAGCGCCAGACGCCCGCCAGACGCCCGCCGGCCCCGCTCGGCAAACGACATCGATGCTCCATTGCTGTTGCTGGGGTGACATCTGCTTTTAACTTGGGTGTGTCGGGGTTCGGGCTGCCCGCTTTTTGGGTGGTCTGGGTGTTGCGGGGGGGTGTCCGGGGGTGGCCAGGGTGATTCCGGCTGCGGCGGCGTATTCGCGCAGGTCGTCCAGGGTGCGCAGGCGGATGCCGGGTGGCGGGGCGGCGGGCTGCGGCAGCTGGGCGGCCAGCAGGGGGGCGGTCAGGCTGGTGGCGTGGCTGATGGTGGTGCCGTCGGCGCCGAGCAGGGCGCCGATGACCTTGGGGGGCAGGTTCAGGTGCTGGCGCATCCGGGTGGCGAGCACGTGGTCAGTCAGGTCGAGCTTGCGGTCGTGCCTGCTGGTGTTCCCGGTTCCCCGCCGCGGGCCGCCGCGGTGCTGGTAGAGGCGCTGCTCGCGGCGGGCGCCGAAGGGGACCTGCAGCGCGGCTGCCAGGGCGGTCAGGTCCGCCGGGTCCATGCCGGTCAGCGCGGGGTGGTTCAGGGCGGCCTGGTCGCAGCGGCCGGCCGGGGCCGGCGGCGGCGGTCCTGGCTCCGGCGCCGGCCGGGGGCAGGCCAGCAGGGTGTAGTTCCACTCGCCGTGGAAGCCGTGCCGGGCGATGGCACGCTGCTCCAGCTCGTCCATCGTCTTGCCGCTGACCCTGGCCTTCTGGGGGTAGGCGCCGTCATCGAGCATGGCGGTGACCGTCAGCCCGGTCCGGGTGGTCGTCGCGGCGATGGTCTCCACGATGACCTGGTGGCTGGCCAGCGGCCGGGCCCGCCAGTTCCGGGTGATCTGGCAGAACAGCCGGTGCTCGATCTTGTTCCACTTGCTGGTGCCGGGCGGGAAGTGCAGCACGGTGATCTCCAGGCCCGTGTGCTGCGCGAGCTCCGCCAGCCCGGCCTTCCACGCCCGGGTCCGGTAGCCGTTGGACCCGCCGGCATCGGCGGTGACCAGCAGCCGCCGCGCGGCCGGGTACCGGCCCTTACCCTCGGCCTGCCACCAGCGGCGCAGCGACTCCACCGCGAACGCGGCGGTGTCATGGTCGGTGCCCACGTTCACGAACCCGGCATTGGCGCCGATGTCGTAGATGCCGTACGGGGTCACCTTCCCCGGGCCGCCCCTATCGGGGAAGTCATGGTCGCGGACCCGGACCGGGTCCCCCTTCGGCCGCCATTCCCGCCCCTTCTGGGCGTACTGCCCGACCTGCTCCTTCTTCTTGGCATCCACGCTGACCACCGGATCCCCCGCGGCCAGGAACTCCCCGGCCATGCCGCTGATGTACCGGAACTGGGCGTCCCGGTCCGGGTGCCGCCTGCCCTCGATCGTCATCGAGTTGCCCTGCGTGCTGTACCCCTGCTGGTGCAGCATCCGCAGCACCGCGTCCTTCCCGCACCGGCGCCCCTGCCGCCTCAGCTCCCCGGCCAGGTTCTCCGCCGATTTCGTCGTCCACTTCAGCGGCGAGACCGGATCTCCCCGGGTGGAATCATCCACCAGCTCCTCCAGCGCCGCGGTTAACCCCGGATCCTTCTCCTCCGCCTTCTTCCGGCCCCCGCCCGGCCGCCGCGACCGGCCCGGCGACGGCTCCGGCCCCGCCTCCAGCTCCGCCGCCCCGGCCGAGACCGTCAGCTCCGAGACCCCCGCCGCCCGCGCCACCGCCGCGATCCCCCCGTACCCCAGCGCCCGCGCCTCCGACCCCAGGTACAGCCGCCACTGCCGCTCACCCAGATGCGGCCGCATCACCGCCAGCTTCGCCGCCAGCGCTTCCGTAACCTCCGCCGAGATCGCCATACCACATCCTGGCACGCCAAACCCCGAAACCATAACTTAAAACCCGCTGTCACCTGGAACGACAGCAATGCTCCATCGATGCTGTTTGCGGCACGCACCGGGTAGAGCGTGAGGGGTGAGCGGGGCTGGTGAGGTGCGTGGGTTTGCGTGAGCAGCGCACGCGGCCGGGTGCCGGGCGCGCCGGGGTTACGCTGACGCTGGCAGCGCGGTGGGGCCGTACTGGGCGTCGCAGACTGCGCACAGAGCGTGGCGGCCGGCGGCGTGCAGTTCGTGAAATACGTGCCGCATCTGCTCGATGGCGCTGGCTGAATGGTCGGCGCCATCGTCGGCCTCACGTCGGTGTCCGGGCGGGTCGATCATGTCCGGATGCATCGGGTCACCCAGTGCGCCGGCTGGTCCGGGCCGAGGCGGCCGACCGGGCCCGGGCCAGCGCCT
>DATDGI010000280.1:0-6545 GCA_036522155.1 Streptosporangiaceae bacterium | reverse complement strand
GACGTGAGCACGCTGCGGATCAGGGCGCTGGGCCAGGCCACCGTTCACCGCGGCGAGGTCCCGGTGACCGCGGCGGACTGGGGTTACGCCAAGCCGCGTGAGCTGCTGTTCCTGCTGGCCACCTCGCCCCCGCTGACCAGGGAGCAGATCGGCGCCGCGCTGTGGCCGGACCAGGCGCCCCAGCAGCTTGGCAACCCGCTGCACACCGCGCTGCGCGGGGTGCGCCGCGCGCTCGGCGACGCGGGCTGGGTGGTGTACGCCGACGGCCGCTACTCCTTCAACGGCTCCCGCCCGCATGACTGTGACGTGACGACGTTCGGGCAGGCCCTGGCGGCGGCCCGCCGGGCCCGCCCCGCCGCCGCGGCGCTGCCGGATCTGCAGGCCGCCATCGCCGCCTACGGGGGCGACTTCCTGGCCGGCCTGGCGGCCGGGGAGTGGGCCAAGGCCCGCCGGGACGAGCTCCGCCGCAGCTTCGAGTCGGGGCTGCTGGCGGCGGGCAGGCTGCATGCTGCGGCGGGCCGGTACCAGGCCGCGGCGGCGGCGTTCCGGCGGGCGGTCGCGCACGAGCCGCTGAACGAGTCCGCGCACCGGGAGCTGATGACGGCGCTGGACCGGATGGGGGAGACGGCGCGCGCGGTGGCGCACTATGAGGGACTGGCCAGGCTGCTGGCGGACCAGCTGGGGGTCCCGCCCTCGGCCGAGACCACGGCGCTGTACCGGCGGCTCCGGGGCGGGCCTTAGCGCCCCCCGAGTTTCCCCCCGTCGCGGCCCTGACCCCCCGGTCTCACCTGCCATGCTGGGCACGCCCGGCGCGTGGTGCGGCCTGACGGCGGCGCCACCAGCGGCGGGCCCTGACCTCGACGGAGGACCGCGGACGATGCCCGACCTGATCGCGCCACCGGCGGCACAGCAGCCGGCCGAGGCCGCCGAGCTGGTGTCACTGGCGCTGAGCGACGGTGACCTGGACGCGGCGCTGGCGCAGTACGAGCCCGGCGCGGCGCTCCGGCCCTGGGCCGCGGGTGCGGAGCGCGGTGACGGCGGTCTGCGGGCCACCCTCACCAGCGTGATGGATCTGCGGCTGCCGCTGTCGGCCAGGGTGCTCGCGGTACTGCCAGCGGGTGACCTGGCGCTGGTGCTGGCCGAGCGGGAGATCGCGGGCAGCGGCCCGGGCGGCGCGCCGCTCCGCTTCCGCGGGCAGGGCGCCAGCGTGGTCCGCAGGCAGCCGGACGGCGCCTGGCGGATCGCGGCCGACGCCTGGTGCCTGGCGGCCCCTGACCCCCGTTAGCCGGGGGACGATGGGCTGCCTCGGGACGGGCGGCGCAGCCAGCGGACGAACCGGATGATGGCGATGACCGCGAGCACGTCGGGGACGAAGAGGGCCACCGCGAGCAGCGGCCACCACGGGCCGCCGTGCGGAAAGTAGCGGGCGGTCAGGACCAGGCAGATCCAGCTGGCCACGGCCGCGAGGCCGGGCAGGACGCCGTCCGGCCGGGGGAAGATGGCCGGCTGGCGATCGCCCCAGGGGCGGGAACCAGCCGCTTCCGGCAGCCGGCGGGTGCTCCGGTAGACGCCGGCCGCGTACCGCAGGGCGCGGGCCGAGCGCGCGAACGGGTGGCGGATATCCGGGTCGTGCAGGATGGCCGGGAGCTCGGCCGCCCATTCGGCGTAGCGCTCGTCCCGGGTGCCCGCGGGCAGCCGGCGGCAGGCCCGGCGGAGCAGGTACTCGGCGGCCCGCTGGGCGCTGGCCCGGCTCGTCACCGTGCCGTCCCCGGGGCGGGCCGGGCGGCGCGCCGCTCACCGCGCGTCCGGGCCGGGCCGGTGACCCCGGCCAGTTCCAGCCGGGCGGCGCGGGCTCCCTCCCCGGTGAGCTGGTAGTACCGGCGCGGCGGCCGGCCGCCGGCGCTGGCGGACTGTGGCTCCCACTCGGAGGTGACCAGTCCCTGCTCCTGCAGGCGGCCGAGCAGGGGATAGAGGGTGCCGCTGGCCAGCCCGGCCGCCTTCATCAGGTCGTAGCCGTAATGGCGGGCTGACACGTCAGCCAGGAACACCTGCAGGACGCGCCGCAGCGGCCCGGTCAGTTTCACGAAGCCAAGTCTACATATATAGCCTACATATGTCGAGCGGGACGGCGCGGGCTGCCGCGGGCCGCCGCCCCCCGGTGATTCCCCCGGTGCGGGCGCGATCCTCCCCAGTGGTTCCCCCGCAGCACCCGGCGAATCGCCCCGGGCCGGTGGGCAGGGTGAGGGCGTACCTGATAACCGAGGAACGGCCCGTTTCCCCGAGAGGACTGGCCATGAGCGTTGAGAACAAGACGGAGTACTCGCCGACGGAGAACTGGCCGGGGCCCCGGCCCGGCGTGCAGGCGCCCCCGCCACCGGCACCGCCCGCCCGGCCGCGGGTCAGCAGGCGCCGCCCGCGCTGGGTGGGCGTAGTGGCTGGCGCTGGCGCGGTGGCGGTGGTCGCGGCCGGGGCGTTTGTGGTCCTGCACGGGCGTGGCCAGCAGGGCGCCACGGCCACCGGGACTGCGTACACCTTCCACACCTACAACAACAGCAGCGACCCGGCCTTCAACCAGCTGCTTGGCATCACCAACGGCGGGGTCATCGCCGGCTACTTCGGGTCCGGCGCGGCCGGGCATCCGAACCGCGGCTACCAGCTGCTGCCGGGCGGCCAGGGTGACTATGTCAACGAGAACTTCCCTGGCTCGGTGCAGACCCAGGTGACCGGCCTGAACGACACCGGGATCACGGTTGGCTTCTTCTCCGGCCAGAACGACGCGAACGCGGCCAGCAACCCCAACTACGGGTTCTACGCCGTCCGCGGCACCCAGTTCCACCAGGTGACCTTCCCCACCAGCGACATGGCCAGCCCGCCGGTCAGCCAGCTGCTCGGGGTCAACGACCATGGCGTCGCGGTCGGCTTCTACACCAACGGCCAGGGCAACAACCGCGGCTACGAGTACAACATCCACACCCACCAGTTCAGCCGGGTGCTGGAGCCGGGCGCCCCGCACGGCGGCAGCAAGGGCCCGAGCCTGACCGCGGCCGCCATCAACAGCCACGGCGACGTGGCCGGGTTCGTGGCCGTGGCCGGCGGCAAGGTCGACGCCTTCCTGAGCAAGGCCGGCGGCCGGTTCATCAAGATCGCTTACCCGGGCGCGTCGATGACGCAGGCGTTCGGCGTCAACGACCGGGACGAGGTCGTGGGCGTGTACACGATCGGCACCGGCAGCAAGGCCAAGATGTACGGCTTCACCTGGCAGCCGGGCCACGGGTTCACCACCGTCAGCGACCCGAAGGGCGTGGGCAGCACCGTCGTCAACGGTGTGAACAACGCTGGCGACCTGGTCGGCTTCTACACCGACAGCAAGGGCAACACCGACGGGATGCTCGCCCTGCCCAGCCACTGAGGACCGGCCCCCCGGGCCATGATCACGGAGTCCTGCGCGTCACCGCCGACGGGCAGGACTCCGTCACGCCGAGCCCGCGGGGGTGTCGGTGGGAGCGGGCGCGGGGGCCAGCGGGCCGGCCGGATGATGGCCCGATATCCACGCGTCGATCCGCTGCCACCAGTCGTACAGCCACTGCACCTGGCTCTCGTGATCAGCCGCACGTGGCACCTCGGGCGCCGGCACCCGCCACCACCGGGCCCGGACGAGCTGGTCCATGGGCAGGCTGCGCCACACGTCGGCCATGCTGACCAGCCGGTCCAGCCCGGCGTGGGCGACGAAGATCACGTCCGCGTCCGGGCAGGCGGCGAGCGCGGCCAGCACGCCGCCGGAGCGGGGCGGCAGCAGGTTGGGCATGTCCCTGGCCCGGGCCGCCAGGTCGGGCCGGCCCTGTCCCTCCAGCCGCTCGACGCCGCGCTGCCACCGGCCGGGCGTCCAGTTGCCGCCCTCAGGGAAGATGACCAGGGCCCCGGCCTGGTCGAGCCCGCGGGCCAGCCGCGCGATCTGCTCGACGAAGATCCCCTCGCCCGACCGCCGGCGGGAGATGAACACGTTCGGCAGGCGGTTGGCCACGACGTCCAGCCCGGGGTCAAGCTGCAGCGCGGCCTTCATGACCACCCGCGGCCGCCGCCGGTAGACGCTCAGCAGCTGATGGACGAGCAGGAACGAGTCGCCCGGGCCGGCATGGCGGCTGAGCACGATGACCGGCCGGGCCAGCCGGGCCGCCTGCTCGTCCGGGGTGAGTTCCGGCTCGGTGACCTCGACCCGGACCCGGAAGGTACGGGTGCCGCGCCGGTACACCACCCCCAGGAACCAGCGCATGACCGCGTAGTGACGGGCCTGGAACGGCTCGGTCCGCAGCCGGCCGCCGAACCCGCTCGCCAGCCACAGGCCCAGGCACATGAACAGGGCCGCGGTGTCGGCGGTCACCCAGATCAGCGCGAACCACAGCAGCCGCATGACGCGGGCGTGGCCCGGGCGCGTCAGCCCGGCCAGCCGCAGGGTCAGTGCGCCCAGGCCAACCAGCGGGACCAGCACGGCCAGGGCCACCGCGATCACGATGACCAGGGGCGCGAGCACGAGCCGGCGGATCAGCCGGGGCGGGAGCATGGCCGCACCTCCCCTGAGCGCCGTGATCAGGCCAGCTCGGCGAGATAGCCCGCGGTCGCCACGTAGGCGCGCTCGATGTTCGCCGCGACACCAGTCTTGTCGCGATAGCGCAGTTGCGACAGATCCGGCAACCGCTGGATTGCCCCGGACGGCAGCACGTGCACCGTCACCTCGCCGGGCAGGGCCGACATCTGATCGTGGAAGCGGTGCTGGCGGGCGATCTCGAAGGCGACCAGGCCCACCTCCCACGGCCAGCGGGGGACCTGCAGCTGGCGCTCGATCCGGCCCACGTGCAGCACGTAGATGATGCTGGCGCCCAGCTCCACGGCCCGGCCGACCGGGATCGAATCGACCAGGCCGCCGTCGAAGTAGTGCTCTCCGCCCAGCTCGACCGGCGGCAGCAGGCCCGGCACCGCGCACGAGGCGAGCACGGCGGGCACGAGCGGGCCGCTGCTGAACCAGGCCGCGCAGGCGCCCTCGATGCTGGCCGCGACGCACTGGAACGGCAGCCGGAGGTCGGCGAAGTCGGCCGCCGGCAGGGTGCGTTCCAGCAGCCTGCGGAGCGGATCGATGGCGTGCAGATGGGTGCCGGACCGGACCAGCTGGGTGATCCGGCCGATGAAATTCTCGCTGAACGCCTGCTGGAGGTCGTCGCCCTGCCAGAGCTCGCCCAGCCGGGCGGCGGCAGTGTCGGGATCGGCGGCCACGAACGCGCCGTTGATGGCGCCGACCGAGGTGCCCACGACGACATCGGGCTGGATGCCAGCCTCGGACAGGGCCCGCAGCATGCCGACCTCGAAGGCGCCGAGCACGCCGCCGCCCCCGAGCACGAATGCCGTCTTCACCCGGTCAACCTCCTCCGGGGCCAGCCTAAGCAGGGCGCGGAGGGCGCGCCGTGCTGGTGGCCAGCCCCAGCTCGCGCATGGCCTTACGGTAAGCGACGGCCACCGCGTCGAACTTCAGGTGCAGCTCGGCGGCGAGGTCGAACGGCACCCGCTCGGGCCGCTGCGACTCCACCACCACCTGGTCCTGCCCGAAGATGGTGTCCTCGAACTCCTGCAGCACCCGGCCGGGCTGGCCGAGGTTGTAGTTCCGGCCGATGACCACGTACCCGGCGCAGCTGTCCGCGGTGACCGGCTGGGAGGCGAAGAAGTACACCATGCCCCGCTCGCCGCCCCAGCCCAGCCGGAGGGCGATCGTATACGGCAGGTGCAGCTCGTAGCGGCTGCGCCGCTCCGGCGGGCCGGCCTGCTCGTTCCCGAACACCGGGAAGTCGTCGCTGTTGGGCGCCTCCGGCCGGGTGATCGTGTAGTGCAGCACGTGGCCCTCGGTGCGTACCTCGTGCCGCGGCACCACCGGCCGGTCCGGGTCGCCGAGCAGCCCCGGGTGCACCCACGGGAAGTGCCCGAGGTCGGTGAAGTTCTCCACCTGGCGGGCCGCGTCGCAGCGCCAGCGGTACGGGCCGGCGGTGACGACCGCCCACCCTCCGTCTTCCAGCTCCGGCACCTCCGGCAGTGGCCAGCGTGGCTCGGCCAGCGCCACCCAGATCAGGCCGTACCTCTCCTGGCAGCCGAACGCAGCGATCCGGGCCTTGGCGGGCACCCGGGCCGGGTCGTCCAGCTGGGGGATGGCGGCGCAGCGGCCGTCGGCCCGGTACCGCCAGCCGTGATAGGGGCAGACCAGCTCGTCCCCGGCGATCCAGCCAAGCGAGAGCGCCGTGCCCCGGTGCACACACAGATCCGAGTTGGCCCGCGGCCGGCCGTCCGGGCCCCGCCACAGCACCAGCGGCTCGCCGAGCAGATCGGCCGCGACCGGCCGGTCGGCCAGGTCGGCGCCGAAGGCCACCGGGTGCCAGCATTCCCGCAGCGCCGCCACGTCCGCGAAGGCTCCTGGCGCTGTGGGGCCGTGTCCGCGCATTGCCCACCTCCGGTCGTCGCCGTGCCTGCCGGTTTCACCTGGGCAGAAAGACTATGCGCGGGCCGTGGCG
>DATDGI010000279.1:0-2354 GCA_036522155.1 Streptosporangiaceae bacterium | reverse complement strand
CGATCTCGGATGGGTGTAGCTCTTTTGGAGTGAGCTGACCGGTCAGGCGCCGAGTGTGTATTGACCCTGGTCAGTGCCGGGGTAGAGCCGCTGGTGCTCACGGACGAGGTGGTAGCGCCAGTAGTCGTCGAAGTCGCCGTTGCTGATGACGGCGCGCAGGGTGAGGATGGCTTCGGCGCCCTGGAGCCCCCAGCGGGCGCCGGTGATGTCGAGCCGGTCGCCGATCAGGTGGCGGCATGCTCCTTCGATGATCCCGGTGGCGATGGGCCAGCCAGCGGCCAGTGCCTGGTCGTAGCGCAGGTATTCGTGGTTGCCGGTCAGGTAGCGGACGCACGCGCCGGCGCCGGCCCGGTGGGCAGCGTCCAGGCCGGCGTCGTCGGCCTCGGAGGTTATCTCGGTGGCGACCCGGGCGCTGTCCCCGGCCAGTACCGCGAGTGCCTTGACCGCGACCCAGTCCTCGGCTGCGGGGTCGCCGGGCGAGTGCAGGGACCAGGCGGCTTTCCATATGTATTCGAGCACGTGGATGAGGTCGATCACGATGTGGATGGTGACGTCGCGGCGAGCGGCCTCGGCGCGGATCAGGCCGAGCTGGTGCTCGGCTCCGTCGACCAGGACCACCCAGGTGCGGTGGTGCTGCGGGTCACGGGCTCCGGCCTGGTCGAAGGCGGAGGCGATCGTGCTGGCCGGGTCGTTCACCACCGACCCGGCCAGCCATTTCCCAGTCGCTCTGGGCCGTGGCCGCAGCGCGCGGCTGCCGTGCCGGCCGCCGGGCGGGGCGATGATGTCATGCGGGCGGCGCGGAGCCGGCGCGGTGTCGTAGACGCAGGCCAAGGTCGCCATCCGCTTACGGCTGGGTTTCTCCCCAGGGGTCAGCCGGGTCCGCATCCGGCCCTGCCGGGCGGCGGCTCTGGCGGTTTTCGGCCGCAGCGCCTGGGGCCGCATCACGATCCCCTTGGCGTCGGCGGAGAGCACCAGCAGCGTCGAGGCGGTGCACGGCACCGCGACGCGGGCATCGTAGAACGCGGCGATGTCGCGGGCAGCGCTCACCACCGCCTGCTCGACCTGCCGTTTGCCCATCACCGGCCCGCAGCGGCGGGTGACCGCCGCGTGCGCCGCCTCGAACGAGCCGCGCACTGCTTCGACCGCGGCCAGCCGGGCCAGGGCATGAGAAGGACGGCAGGCCGGCAGCGACAAGACCACATCGGCCGGGCAGAGGCTGGGTGCTCCCGGCCGCCGCCAGGCACACCGGGTGACCTGCACCGTGCCGAACAGCGTGGCCAGCAGCCTGCCGTGGCCGGTCTCCACCCGGTTCCGCGTGATCCCGTCCGCACCCGTGGCGGGGACGTGGTGCTGGCGGACGGCCTGCTCCTCCCGCGCCGCCCGCAGGTCCAGGTGATCTTGGAGCAGTTGCCGCTGCACCTCCCGGCCCCGCTCGGCGAGCAGGTCCTCCAGCCCGCGCGGTCAGCCCGGCCGCCCCAGCGGATTGCAGCTCCGCGACCAGCGCGGTGAACAGGTCCGCCGAGGCGGCGAAGGGACTGGCATCGCGGATCTGGGCATACGGTTCCATAGGGCTCTTCTTCCGGTCCGGTTCGTCTTGGCTGGCACCTGCGAACCTAAGGAAGAAGAGCCCCCTATCACCCCGGTTTTGCCGTTTCTCCCAGCCCGTTGCCGTTATGCACGGGCAGCCCGAACAGTCCCGGCCCGGCCTCCTCGGCCAGCCACCCTCGCTCAACCAGCCGCTTCAGCTTCGCCCGCAGCGTCTCCACCTTCCCCCGGTCCGTGCTCAGCCCCGCCGCCGCGGCGATCTGACCCGCCCGCAGCGGCCGCCCCGCATCCTCAGCCACCTCCAGCAGATCCCGGTAATCCTGCGGCAGCACCGAAGCCTCAAGACCCGCCCGCCACGGCAGCACTGCCAGCACCCCTGGCACAGACGCAGGACCAGCCCCCGGCGAAGCAGTCACCTGCGGCTGCCCCGGCACCGGTGACACTTCCGCGGCAGCCCTGTCCAGCACCTCACCGACCACCTCACGGGCGATCACCAGCCGCGACAGCCGCTCCTCGACCCCGGCCAGACGCTCCGCCAGCTCCGCGATCTGCCCGCGCAGCTGCTCCGCTTCCGCACGAGCAGCCGCCTCCCGCCGCTGCAGCTCATCGACCAGCGACCCCATCAGGCGCCTCCTAACCCCGCTGCCCCAAACAGTAAAAGACAGCAGGCCCAGCAGCAGCCCAAACATCAACTCTGCAGCTCAGACTCTCCCTCCAGACGAGCCACACCCATCATCGAAGGCGGCGAACTCCACCACTTCCTGGCCCCGGTACCTGAACCGCGACGTCCGCATCAACCTCGACCAGCC
>DATDGI010000278.1:0-1901 GCA_036522155.1 Streptosporangiaceae bacterium | reverse complement strand
ACTTTCTCAAGGTCGTCGAGAACATCGGCGGCCAGGGCCAGGAACGGGTCAGCCAGCAGCGCGGCCATGGGGGGTACCGGCATCACCCTGGCTCCTGGCTGACCCGTTCATCCCCCGCAGGCGGGAGGCACATGGGCATCGATTCCGGCCTGGCCTGCGGGGGTGCTGAACCCTCAACGGCGGACGCAGCGTGGGCATCGCTTGTAAAGTGGCCGTTGAGGGAATCTGACCCACCCGGCGTGCCGCCATTGGGTAGCGGGTGGGTTGCCGGTGTGGTCATGCCGCTTTGCCGCCGAACATTTCCCGCAGGTAATCATCCGGCAAATCACGCACGACCTTCACGTCATGCTCAGACATCGCGGCGGCGACCGCCTTCATGCCCATAGCGCGGGTTTTCTTCTCCGCCGCCTGCCGGGCAAGTTCACCAGCCAGGAAAAGCACATCATCCCTGGTCAGGTCACCCAGCCGCCGCAACGAACCGTCACGGATCGTGTAACGCACCTCATCAAGATGGCGTTGCCACATATCCCGGATTCCCGACACTTTCTGGGAACGCTGCTCGCGCAGCGCGGTTTTCTGGGCGTGCCATCCCGCATTGCGGATGATGACATGGATGAACGGCGGCAGGGCATCGGCGAGCGCGTCGCCAGTTGCGTCCGCCGGAATCCTGCGCAGGACTTCCTTGGTGATCACGTCCAGGTCTTCGCTGTCCACGTTGGCCAGCACCTCGCGGATCAGTCCGCGGAGGCTGAAGGTTTGCGGGGTGGTCATGCCGCTGGCTCCTGCTGCGCGGGCTCAGGCGGTGCAGCCTGCCGATCGGCCCAGTGCCGGTCGAGGGCGTCGATCTGGTCGGCGAACATGCTGACGGCACCGGCGGGGAGGTGGGTGGCGCGGATGGCGGCCTGGACGATGGGGTGGCCGGCGAGGTATTCGGCTTCGGCGGCGGCGTCCTGCAACTCGGGGAAGAGCCGTTCGGCGAACTCTTTGATGTCTTTGACGGTGACGCTGATCGGTGTCATGTGGCGTCCTTCCCGGTCCGGGGGGCTGTGTGCGGTTCTGTGCGTCCCGCTGGCGTGGTGGCCTTTCCAGGACCCTGGCTGGATGGCTTCGGGGCGCTGCGGGGTGGCCTGGGGCCGCGTGGGGCTGGCCTGGCGGGTGCTGGCCCGGGTGCCGTGTCCTGTCCCACTGGTGCGCCGGCGGTGGCGTGCCGCCCTTGCGCCCCGGGCAGGTCGTGCCGCGCCTGCGCCAGTTCGCGATCCTGCCCGTCGATCACCTGGTTACGGGCAACGATGGTCTTGTGGAGCGCGTCGCTGACGTCTGTGACCCGCTGAAGGTCGCGCCCATGCTGAGCCTCGCGTTCGTCCCACTCGGCCTGCCAGGCGGCTTTCTCCCGCTCATGCCCGGCGCGGAGTTCGCCGTTGGCCTTGACCGCGGCGTCCCTGCCGGCGAGCAGGCCGGCGACGGTCACCCTGGAAGGCGTGTCCTGCAGCGCTCGCGCGGTGTGCATGCGGGCGGTCTCTGCGATCAGGGCGGTGGTGGCGTCGACGTCGGCGGGGGTGGCTTTGCCGATGCGGCGGCGGGTGAGCGGCTTCAAGTGGCCGCGGATGGCGGCGTGCAGGTCACTGGTCATCGTGGGTCTCCTGTCTGATGAGGGCGGCGCCGTGGTGGAGTGCGACGGCACTGACCAGGTCCACCGAGTCGGCTTCGGCTGCTTCGATCCGGCCGGCTTCGGCTTCGAGCATGGTGGCGATGCGCTCGCGCTCGGCGGCCACCGCTTCCGTGGTGCGCTTCCGTTCGTCCTCGGCTCCCGCTGCGTACGCCACCAGGTGCGGCGCGGCGGCGTCCCAGCCCGCGCAGAACGCCTCGTGAAGGGCCTCCTCCTCACCCGGGATCACGGTGTT
>DATDGI010000277.1:0-34969 GCA_036522155.1 Streptosporangiaceae bacterium | reverse complement strand
CAGGCCGGGATGCAGTCCCAGCTCGGCCGCACGTCCCTCCAGCAGCGCGGCCAGCAGCGCCGGATGCCAGGCGCTGCCCGTGGCCAGCGGGCCCACGGCCCGCAGCCGCAGCCCGGCCCAGGTGGCGAGCGCCTGGCCGGTCGCGTCGGTCGCGGCGACGTCCCAGACCATGTCCGCCGTTCCCGCCCGCCGGGCGGCCCGCACCTGCACCGCGCCGCGGACCTCGGCCCCGCTAACCGTCAGCGACTCGCACCCGGTGACCAGCACCCGGCGGTGCGGGAGGCAGGCCTGCAGCACGTGCGAGGCCGCGTCGTTGAGCCCGGGGCTGCCCAGCACCAGCGGGGCATCGACCGGGCCCGGCGCCGCGCCGAACCACGGCTGGTCGTCGCCGCCGCGCACCAGCGCCCGGCAGGAACGCGAGCTGACCTCGGGCAGGAAGGCGACCCGCCGGAACCGCCCGGTCTGGAAGTAGACCGCCCCATACAGGTCGGTGCCGTCGACGATGCTGCCCACCGGCGCCGCCGCCGTTTCTTCGGCCAGAACCGGACCGGCCGCAACGCTTCCCGCCTGGAAGGTCGCGGTGACGTGATCCACCCGGAACCCCGTTTCGGCGCAACGCAGCACCGTCTCCACCACGTCGCCCCGGCGCAGCGCGCTCACCCTGATCAGGGTCCCGGCGCCAGCGGAGCCGCCGGGCAGCACCACCGGCGCGGGCATGGCGATGCCGGTCACCTGCCGTTGCGGCCGCCCGGCCAGGACCGAGGCGGCCTGGGCCATCGCCTCCAGGGCCATCGTCAGCGGCAGCACCGGCAGGCCGTCGACCCGGTAGTCGGCCAGGTAAGGGTCGCTGGCCAGGTTCAGCCGCGTGTCCGCCACCAGTTCGATGCCGGGGTACAGCAGCCGGACCCCGGTGAGGAAACGCCCGCGGGTGACCGCCGCCAGGCCGGGCTGGAGCGCCGCCGGGGCGGGCACCCCGACCCGGCCGTGGATCGCGATCCGGCCCGGGAACTCCGGTGTGGCCAGCACGTTCAGCAGCAGCCGGGCGGCAGCGGAGGCACCAGCCGGCACCGCCGGCGCGGGCTGGTCCGGGCCGCCGGGCGGGATCGCGGGATCCCGGGTGCCATCGGGCCCGGCATCCGCCCAGGGTGGCCAGTCGACATGCAGCACCCGGCAGCGTGGGCCGGTGGCCAGCCGCGCGGCCTGCTGCGCCAGCAGGCCGCTGGCCAGCGCGCTGCACGCACGCTCCACGGCGCCGTACCGGGCTGACACCGAGCCGAAGGTCAGCAGCAGCCGCAACCGCTCCATCGCCACCGCGCCGAGCAGATTCCGTAGCCTGGCCTGCTGGCTCAACACATGCAGGCGCAGCGTGGACTCCGGCAGCCGGACGCAGCGCTCGATCGGGCCCGGGGTTGCGGCGTGCACCACGGCGGTCACCGGGCCCAGGCCGCGTTCGAGGCTGCGGACGGCGGCGGCGGCCTGCCCCGGGTCACTCAGGTCGGCCTTCTTGCGGCTCACCCGGATACCGACCGTGCGCAGCTGGGCCAGATGCGCGGCCAGCCGCGGGTCCTCGGGGCCGGGCGGGGCCAGGATCGCCAGGGCCGCCCCGCGCCCGGCCAGCGCGGCCGCGCAGGCCAGCTCGGCCACCCCGGTCATGCCGCTGACCAGGATCACGTCGGCCGGCCCGAGCGGGAAGGTGCCGTCCGCGGCAGGCTCGGTGGCCACCATGGCCGGCATTCTGGCCACGCCTGCCTCGTCGATGACCAGCTCGCGGAACTCACCCGGCGTGGCCGACGCGAACGGCCGGGCGGCCCGCAGCCCCTCACGGCTCTCCGGCACCGTGATCAGGGTGATGCCGAGCTCCGGCTGCTCCGCATGCAGCGTTGCGCAGAAACCGGACAGCCCGCCGGTGGCGGTGATCACCACCAGCCGCCCGCTGGGGGCGGCATCCCCGACGGCGTCAAGCAGGCTGGCACAGGCACCAGTGTCGGCCGGGTCGCCCAGCACCGCGAGCACGTGCTCCGCGCGCGGGTCGTCGCCGAAAACCTCAACCGCCATCTTGCCGAACGACTGGCGGCTGGCGGCCCGAAGCCGCCACGGCCCGGGACTGCCCGCGGATGGAGGAGGTGGTGCTGGGCGCAGTTCCTCGGTGAAGCACCGGACCCAGTCGGCCACCCCCAGGAGGTCATCGCCGGAGACGGCGGTCGCCGGGCCAGCGGCCGGGATCGTCCGCTGGGCCTGGCCAGCGGCCACGGCCTGAATGGCCGGCTGGCCCGCGATCCCAGCCACGATGGCGGGCTGAGCCTGGTCCGCGGTCGCAGTTTGATCCACCGTCACGGTCCGATCGGCGACCCCAGCCAGAAGGGCGGACTGAGCCTGGTCCCCGGTCCCAGGTTGCTCGGCGGACTGGGCCCGGTCCGCTGACTGAGCCTGGTCCGCTGACCGGGCTTGGTTGGCGGTCGTGGACGGAGTGCTGGCCTGAGCCCGGCCCACCGACCCGGCCTGGCCCAGGCGCTCAGCTCGGCCCGTCGGCTCACCTGGCCGGCCGGAGTCGTCCCCCGCCGCGCCGCTCTGCCCGGCCTGGACATCCTGCCCCGCGGCGCTGCCCGGCCCCGCCGGCTGCTCGTCGCCGGTGTGCTTGTCGCCCGTGTGCTTGTCGGCCAGCGGAGCCTCGGCCGGGGTTGCCGTGGCAGTCGGCGCCGGCGGGCTGGCCTGTGCGCGGGAGCCCGAGGCTTCGGCAGCAGACGGTGGCTGAGCGGTATCGGTTGTGGCCGCGGTTCCCGGCGCACTGGCAGACCCGGGCGCACTGGCAGACCCGGGCGCACTAACTGGCCCGGGCGCGTCGCCAGGCCGCGGAGCATCGCCAGGCCGCGGGGCGCTGGCTGGCCGTGGCGCATCGGCGGACCCTGGCGGACCCGCTGGCGCCGGCGAGCTGGCCGGCTGCGGGGCGCTGGCCGGCTGCGGGGCGCTGGCCGGCTCTGGTGTGCCTGTTGCCGCCGTCGGCGGCGTGGTCCCGGCATCCGCCTCCGGGCGGGCCGGCGTTGTGCCGTCGGAAGGGCCGGACATGCTGCCCGGTCCGGCCAGGCTGGCGTCGCTGCCGGCTGGCCCGGGACCGCTGCCCACTGGCTGCGGCCCGGTGGCGCCGGGAGAGGGCGCGGGCCACGGCTGCGAGCCGGTTGCGGCCGCCCGGATGCCGGGCGGCGGGGCGGTTCCGCATGGGTTGGTGACGAAGGTCCGCTCCCGCCAGATATCGATCGGGCGTGCCGGCCGGCCGGAGAACGGCATGGCCAGCGCGCGCACCGCGCCCACCGCGAAAAGCGCCGCCATCACCTGCGCCGCCGCGGCCACGTCAGCGCGGTCGCCGCCGAGACTGACGGCGGGAACATCGGTGCAGTCACCCGCCAGCAGGGACAGGCAGTGCCCGGGGCCGGTCTCCACTAGCAGGTCTGCGTCAGCTGCTGCCACGCGCAGGGCATCCGCGAATCTCACCGGCGAGGTCAGCTGACGGCACAGCAAGCTCACGATGTCGGCGTCCGCGGCCAGTTCGGTGCCGGAGACGGTGGATATCAGCCGCCGGATCAGCGGCCGGAACGGGACCCCGGCCAGGACGGTGCGCAACGCCGGCACCCGGTCGGTCATCGCGGCACTGTAGAAGCCGTGCGGTGAGCCCAGCAGCCGGGCCGGGAGCCCGTCCTGGGCCAGGCGCTGGGCCAGGACGCGCAGCGCGGTCGCGGGCCCGGCCAGTACCTGGCAGCGTGGGCCGTTGTCGGCGGCGATCGCCAACTCGGTCCCCGCGCACAGGCCAGCGGCGGTGCCGGCATCCGCGTCCACCCGCATCAGCGTGGTCGGCGGTGTGGCCGGGTCGGCCAGCAAGGACCCGCGCTGGGAGACGAGCTGGGCTGCGTCCGGCTCGGCCAGCGACCCAGCCCAAACCAGGCCGGTGATTTCGCCGACCCCGTGCCCGGCCGCCGCCGACGCCACCACGCCCAGCTGGTCGAGCCAGCGCAGCCCGGCCAGCGACGCGGCCAGGATGGCCGGCTGCAGCGCGGGATCGTAGCTGGCGGCTTCGTCAGCGGCCGGGCGAGACGATGGCGTGCCCAGCGGGGCGCCCTCACCCGGGAACAGCAGCGTCACCCGCCCTCGCCCGCCGTCGGCGGCGAACACGCCGGGGACCACCGCCAGCTTGCCCGGCCGGAGTCCCGGCAGCAGCCCGATCGCATCCCGGGCGAGCCCGGCCAGCTGGTCCTGGCTGCTGGCCACGAGCGAGACCCGGATCGGTCCGAGATCCTCCGAGCGGCGGCCTGCCTGGCAGGCCAGGTCCTGCAGCTCGCCGTCGGACAGCCAGGGAGCCAGGTCCGCGACCCGGCCCAGCTCCCGGGCTAGCGCCTGCCGGTCTGGCCCGCTGAAGACGAACGCCTCGGTCCGGGGTGGCCCGGCCACCACCAGCATCGCCCGCCCGGGGCCACCGCGACGCTGCCCGGCGCCGCCGGTCTGGCCACCGCGGCTGCCGCGGCTACCGCCAGTGCCCGCATCGGTCTGGCTGCCACCGGTGCTGGCCCGCCGAGCCGCGGCATCCGCGGCGGGTGACGCTGCGGACACCGCGGCCAGCTGGGCTGCTCCAGGCGCCCGCCGTCGCCGGCCGCCACGGGTATCCCGCCGCACGATCACGTGCACGCTGGTGCCGCCCGGGCCGACCGCACTGACTCCGGCCAGCCGCGGCCCGTCCGGCCAGGGCTCGGCCGTCCGCAGCACGCGCAGCCGCGCGTCTTCGCTGGTGATCAGCGGGTGCGGGCGCAGGCAGCCGGTGGTGGGCGGGAGGACGCCCGCCGCGACGGCGAGCGTGGCCTTGATCAGCCCGGCCACCCCGGCCGCCGCCTTGGTGTGCCCGATGTTGGCCTTCACCGAACCGAGCGCGGCGAGGGTGCCCGCCCCTTCCCGGATCTCCGCCAGCGAGGTGAGTTCGGCGAGGTCACCAGAGCCGGTACCGGTTCCGTCTCCCTCGATCAGCTGGACGGCGGCCGGGTCAAGGCCGGCCCGCTGGTAGGCCCGCCGCAAGGCCAGCAGCAGGCTGCCGGAACCCGGCCGGGTCAGGGCCTGATTCCCGGCTGATGACAGCCCCCATCCAGCGATCTCTGCGTAGGCCGGCACCCCGGCCGCCCTGGCGTCGCGGGCGCGCATCAGCACGACCAGCCCGCAGCCTTCGCCCGGCCAGAAGCCGGTCGGCCGGGTGTCGAATATCCGCATCTCACCGCCGGCGAGCGCACCCGTGCTGGCCAGGCCGGCCAGCTCGAACGGGTCGATGCTCAGATCCACCCCGCCGGCCACGGCGGCGTCGATATCTCCCGCTGCCAGCGCCGAACAGGCGCTGGCGATCGCGAGCAGTGAGGACGAGTGGGCCGAGTCGACGGCGTGGCCGCCGCCCCGGAAACCGAAATGGCCGCAGATCCGGTCGGCGATCGCCCCGGGCAGGCTGCCCGCCAGGCTCTCTTCGCCGATACGGGGGAAGGGGGCGAGGAAGCCGGCCATGGCGCGCTCGATGACGGCGGCCTGGGCCTCGGGTGCGACTTCACCCGCGAGTGCAGCGGCGAGGATCCGGCGGACGTAGGGCCAGCGGGCCCGCATCGTGGTCGCGCGGGACACATCACCGGTGAGGGTGTTGCCGATGATGACCCCCGTACGGTCGCGGGTGAGGCCCTGACCGCCCGGGAAGCCACCGTCGGCCAGTGCGCGGGCCGCGGTTTCCAGGGCCAGCCAGTGGGCCGGGTCGGCTGCCCGGTATGCGGACTCAGTGATGCCGAACGCCGCGCGGTCGAAATGCCAGCCTTCGATTAGAGCGGCCCGGACCGGCGGCAGCTCGGCTGGTCCCTGGTCGGCCGCGGGCGGCTCGCCCGTAGGCGTGACTGGATCCCCGTCGCCGGTGACGTCCAGCCGGACCGGAGGGAGCCGCCGGAAAGAGCGCCGGCCGGTCAGGAACAACTCCAGGAACTCGGCGGTGTGGGCGGCTTCCGGAAACCGGCAGGCCATGCCGACGACGGCGATTGCCTCAGCGGGGGTTTCGGAGGCGGGAGTTTCAGGCATGGGCAGCGCCAGTCCCACCGTTCCCCATCGTCATCCCCTTCCCGGGCCAGGCGCGTTTGCTACAACCCAGAATGTCCATTACCCCCCCGAAACGAGCATGATCCGCAAGATATCGCTGGCCAGGCGGGGAATTCCCTCGATTGCTCTCCGCCCTGGTGCGATGCCGGATCACGCTGGACAAGCGTGGCATAGAAACCCTGCCGCGCTGACCTGCCGCGCAAGGCTGCCGGATTGAAATTATTGGGGCCGGCCAGCGCCGGTCAAGGCGGAAAGCGGGACGCGTTGCTTTGGCCGAATCCAGCAGCATTTTGCTGCTTACTGACAGCCTTGATCTCTTACCGCCTGAGCCAGCCAGGAAAATGAGCCAGTTTCCGTCCGGCGACTCATTCTTTGAACACCATAACGACGTAAGCGCTTACATCGATCCGGATCAGTTTCTGCCCGGGAGTGCACCCGTTGCCCGGGAGCATCACTACTGCGGCCGCGCCCCGGGCAGGCATTCCAGAAAGACGTGCGCAGCGCTGGCGGCAGCAGGAACCGTTGGCCGGAAGCGGTTTCCGGTCCGGATCCGGGTGCCGATCTGCTGGCCGCCGCCGATCGGGCTGGCTCCCGGTACGCCGGCCGGGGCCGGCCCGGCGGGCGCAGATCGTCGCATGCGGGCCGGGCGCCGGTTGCGGTACCCTGTAATGCATGCGTGCCGCTCGGAAGCTCCTTACCTAGCCGCGCCGACTGAGTCACTCGTTGGCGCGGCTGCCCCTCGTGACCCGGGGGGCTTTTCTGTTGCCGGAGCCGATCGATCGAGTGTGAGGACAGGACCATGACAGCCGACAGTGCCGAGCGGGCACAGCAGCACTATGACCCCCGTGAGATCCAGGAGAAATGGCTGGCCCGGTGGGCCGCGCTGGATCCGTTCCGCGCCAGCGACGACCCGGCGGACCCGCGGCCGCGGACCTATCTGCTGGATATGTTCCCCTACCCATCGGGCGACCTGCACATGGGCCACGCCGAGGCCTATGCGATCGCCGACGCGATCGCCCGCTACTGGTTCCTGCGCGGGCACAATGTCCTGCACCCGATCGGCTGGGATGCGTTCGGCCTGCCCGCGGAGAACGCGGCCATCCGCAACAACTCCCACCCATCCGACTGGACCTACGCCAACATCGAGACCCAGGCCGCCTCGTTCCGCCGGTACGCCGTGTCCTTCGACTGGTCACGGCGGCTGCAGACCTGCGACCCGGACTACTACCGCTGGAACCAGTGGCTGTTCCTGCGCTTCTACGAGCGCGGCCTGGCCTACCGCAAGGACGGCTACGTCAACTGGTGCCCGGTCGACCAGACCGTGCTGGCCAACGAGCAGGTGATCGCCGGCCATTGCGAGCGGTGCGGGTCGGAGGTCACCCGGCGGCTGCTGACCCAGTGGTACTTCAAGATCACTGAATATGCCGAACGCCTGCTGGCCGACATGGCGCCGCTGGAAGGGCACTGGCCGGACCGGGTGCTGCTGATGCAGCGGAACTGGATCGGGCGCTCGGAGGGCGCGGAAATCCGGTTCCCCATCGAGGGCCGGGACGAGCCGGTCACCGTGTTCACCACCCGCCCGGACACCCTGTACGGGGCGACCTTCTTCGTGGTCGCGGCCGACTCACCGCTGGCCGAGGAGATCTGCGCCCCCGAGCTGCGTGGCCAGCTGGCGGAGTACCTGTCGCAGGTGCGCAAGCTGACCGACATCGAGCGGCAGTCGGCCGACCGCGAGAAGACCGGGGTCTTCCTGGGCCGGTATGCCACGAACCCGGCCACCGGGGAGCGGATGCCGGTCTGGGCGGCCGACTACGTGCTGCCGGACTACGGCACCGGCGCGATCATGGCCGTGCCCGCCCACGACCAGCGTGACCTGGACTTCGCGCGCAAATTTGGGCTGCCGGTGCGGGTGGTCGTGGACACGGGCGAGCCCGATCCGGCGGTCACCGGCATCGCCACCACCGGTGACGGCACTCTGGTCAACTCGGGCCCGATCAACGGCCTGGACAAGGCCGCCGCGATCACCCGGATCACCGAGATCCTGGCCGGGCAGGACCAGGGGCGGGCCGCGGTCAGCTACCGGCTGCGCGACTGGCTGGTGTCCCGGCAGCGGTTCTGGGGCACTCCCATCCCGATCGTGTACTGCGATGGGTGCGGGGAGGTGCCGGTGCCTGATGAGCAGCTGCCGGTGGTGCTGCCGGATCTGCGCGGGCAGGACCTGGTCCCCAAGGGGGTATCGCCGCTGGCGGCCGAGCTGGACTGGGTCAATACCGAGTGCCCCAAGTGCGGTGGTCCCGCCAGGCGCGACACCGACACCATGGACACGTTCGTCGACTCCTCCTGGTACTTCCTGCGGTACTGCTCGCCCCGGTATGAGCACGGGCCGTTCGACGTCGAGGCGGTGCGGCGCTGGTGCCCGGTGGACATGTACGTGGGCGGCGTCGAGCACGCCATCCTGCACCTGCTGTACGCGCGGTTCTTCGTCAAGGTCCTGTACGACATGGGGATGTGCGATTTCGTAGAACCGTTCACGCGGCAGCTGAACCAGGGCCATGTGATCAACCAGGGCCGGGCGATGTCGAAGTCGCTGGGGAACGGCGTCGACCTGGGCGAGCAGCTGGCCGCGCACGGGGTCGACGCGATCCGGCTGACGATGATCTTCGCCAGCCCGCCCGAGGACGACATCGACTGGGCCGACATGAACCCGGAGGCGATGGTCAGGTTCCTGGGCCGGGTCTGGCGGCTGGCCGCCGAGGCCGGGGCAGCGGAAACCGCCACTGGGGCCGGTGAAACCGAGCTGCGCAAGGTCACCCACCGGACCATCGACGAGGTGACCAGGCTGGTCGACGGAGCGCGGCTGAACGTCGCGGTGGCGCGGCTGATGGAGCTGGCCAGCGCGGCCCGCCGGGCGATCGACGCCGGACCGGGCGCCGCCGATCCGGCCGTCCGGGAGGCGGCGGAGACGCTGGCCATCCAGCTGTCGCTCTTCGCCCCCTACACCGCGGAGGAGTGCTGGGCGCTGCTGGGCCACGAACCGTCGGTGGCGCGCACGGCCTGGCCGTCCGCTGATCCGGCGCTGCTGGTGCAGGAACTGGTGACCTGCGTGGTGCAGGTCAACGGCAAGCTGCGGGACCGGCTGCAGGTCCCGCCCGGCATCGGCGAGGACGAGCTGCGCGAGCTGGCGCTGGCCGCGCCCGGGGTGATCAGGGCGCTGGCCGGGGCGGGCGTGCGGACGGTCATCGTGCGGGCACCCCGCCTGGTCAACATCGTTACCGCCTGACGGCGGGGCAGCGGCAGCGGCGGGGCCTGCGGATGGCAGCACAACCGGGGGTGGCGGTGTTCACCCTGGGCGGGACGATCGCGATGACCCCGCCGTTCGGCCAGGCGGGGGCGGCCGTCCCGGCCCTGCCCGCGGCGGACCTGCTCGCCACCGTGCCAGGGCTGGCCGCCGTGGCCGAGATCACGCTCCATGATTTCCGTAGGGTCCCTGGCTCGTCTCTCACCATCGCGGACGTGACCGAGCTGGCATCCGCCGTTAGGCATGAAATTGCCGCCGGGGCCGCGGGGGCGGTGGTGATCCAGGGCACGGACACGATCGAGGAGACCGCGTTCCTGCTGGATCTGCTGCACGCGCCGGACGAACCGGTGGTGGTCACCGGCGCGATGCGGCACCCGGGCCTGGCCGGCGCGGACGGTCCCGCCAACATCCACGCCGCCGTGGTGGCGGCGGCGAGCCCGCGGCTGCGGGGGATGGGCTGCCTGGTGGTGTTCGGCGATGAGATACACGCTGCCCGGTTCGTGCGCAAGGCCCACTCCACCAGCATCACCGCGTTCCAATCACCGTCTGCGGGGCCGCTCGGCCAGGTGGCCGAGGGTGAGGTGCGGCTGCTCACGGGCCTGCCCGGCCGGCTGCTGCCCGGCCTGCCCGGTGAGCCGGGCCCCGCTGCGATACGGGTGGGGCTGCTGACGATGTCCCTCGGCGATGACGGCGAACTGCTGCGGGCCGTGGTCGGCCGCGTCGACGGCCTGGTGATCGCGGGTTTCGGGGTTGGGCATGTGCCCGCCTGGCTGGTCCCAGACCTGACCGCGCTGGCCCGGCAGATCCCGGTGGTGCTGGCGTCGCGCACGGGCGCCGGGCCAGTGCTGCGGGAGATGTACGGCTTCCCGGGATCTGAGAAAGACCTGCAGGCGCAGGGCCTGATCGGGGCCGGCTTCCTTGATCCGCTCAAGGCGCGGCTGCTGCTCCACCTGCTGCTCGCCCGCGGCGCGGGCCGGGCGGAGATCGCCGGAGCGTTCCGCGCCGCCCGCGGCGGCTGAGCGTCCGGCCGCCCCTCCACGCGGCCTGCCAGCTGGGTCTGCTGCCGGCGTTCGCCCGGCTGGCTACATCTTGCGGAGCACGGCCACCACGCGGCCGAGGATGGTCGCCTCGTCACCAGGGATCGGGGTGTAGGCGGGGTTGTGCGGCATCAGCCAGACATGCCCGCGTTCGTGCTTGAACGTCTTGACCGTGGCCTCGCCATCGATCATGGCGGCCACGATCTCACCGTTCTGGGCCTCGGGCTGCTGCCGCACGACGACCATGTCACCATCCGCGATGGCGGCATTGATCATGGAATCACCGGCCACCTTGAGCAGGAAGAGCGTGCCCCCACCGACGATCTGCCTGGGCAGCGGGAAGACATCCTCCACCCGCTCCTCGGCCAGTACCGGTCCACCAGCGGCAATACGGCCGACCAGCGGCACATAGGCGGCTTCCTGCGAGGTGATGTCCAGCCCGGACTCGTCGAACTCGGCGGGAGCGTCCTGGACATCGGGACGGACGACCGGATGTCCAGGCAGCCTGACCTCCACCGTCCGCGGGCGGCCCGCGTCGCGCCGCAGGTAGCCCTTCTCCTGCAAGGTGGAGAGCTGGTAAGAGACGCTGGACGTGCTGGTCAGGCCGACCGCTTCGCCGATCTCGCGCATCGAAGGCGGATAGCCGCGGCGCTGCACCGAGTCCCTGATCACCTGCAGCACCTTGCGCTGCCGCCAGGTCAGCACGTGGTCGGGGTCGGGATGGTCAGGCATCTCGGTCACCACGCTCGGGACGCTGCCCTTGGGCTTGCGGCCCGGCCTGCCCTTGGGTCTGACTCCGGCCGCGGCGTCCGGCCCAGCACCGGCGGGGACACGGCGCGTCCCACCGCCTTCTGAGCTGTCGTCCATCTGCTCACCTCCGGATTTGGTTGCTGGCGTCACGGGCGACGCTAGCGCTTCCAGCCCTCGACCTCAAACATCTGTTCGAGATGGCGGGAAAGTGTCGTACCCCCGCGATAGAACAGTATCGCATGAGCGTTCGATCGAATGAATGTGCTATAGAACGAGAGTACGATAGAACTCTCATTCGAAGCAGGAGGTCAGGATGAGTGTGATGACGACCGGCAGGCCGGGCGGGACCGCCCGGGTCACCGCGCTGCCCCGGCCCAGGACAGACGAAGAGGACCGCAGCGCCGCCGGCGAGTCGCAGCCGGGCCAGGAGCGGGCGGCCGGGGCGGCGGGGGAGCCCAGGCCGGGGCCGGGTCAGCCGCAGGTGGCGGCGTTCCGGCAGGTCAGCGGGCACCGGCGGGTCCGGGAGTTCCGGCAGGTGCGGGAAGTCCAGGTCGCACGCGAGTTCCGGGTGGTCCGCGCGGCCGCTGGCGGCGGCGCTTCGGCGGCCGCGACGGTGAGTGGGATGGCCATGCGGATGCCTGGCCGCGCCCTCCAGCGGCCAGCCCAGCGCGGCGGGATCCGCCTCACCCGGCGGGGACGGGTAGTGGTGGCCGCCTTGCTGACGATGGCCGCCTTGCTGGTGATGGCGCTCGTGTGGCTGACCGCCGCGGCCAGCGCGCAGGCGGCGGGCAGCGGCCCGCCGCCGGGCGCGGTGTACCGGAACCTGACCTCGGTGGTCGTACACCCAGGTCAGACCCTGTGGTCCATCGCGTCACAGGCACAGCCGTCGGCCGACCCGCGTATCGTCATGCAGGAGATCGTCGATCTCAACGCGCTGCACGGGACGAGCCTTATGCCAGGTCAGCGCCTGTGGGTGCCGCGGGGGTAACGGCGACACGCCGGCAAGGGGGCCGGTGCAGCCGCAGCGACCAGCGATTTCGGCTGCGCCGGAAAAGCCAGTGCGGCATGCGGGCGGCTGCACTTGCGTGTCGCCCGGCTCTGTTCTACCGTAAACACAAGATGTAGTAGTTACATAGCTGTAGTTCAGCCACAAGTTGTGTGACGGGACACCAGCCCGTGGATCGGCCCCGGGGGAGGTGATGACGTGTTCTGCCCGTTCTGCCGGCACCCGGACAGCCGCGTCATCGACAGCCGGACCGCCGACGATGGTGCCGCGATCCGCCGCCGCCGGTCCTGCCCGGCCTGTGGCCGCCGGTTCACTACCCAGGAATCAGTGATCTTGATGGTGGGCAAGCGCAGCGGTGCGACCGAGCCGTTCACCAGGGAAAAGATCGTCACTGGCGTCCGCCGCGCCTGCCAGGGCAGGCCGGTCAGCGAGGACCAGCTGGCGATACTGGCCCAGCAGGTGGAGGACGCGATCAGGGCCCGTGGCTGCGCGGAAGTGCCCTCTCATGACGTGGGCCTGGCCATCCTCGGCCCGCTGCGGGAACTGGACGAGGTCGCCTACCTGAGGTTCGCCTCGGTGTACCGCGGCTTCGAGTCCCTGGCCGATTTCGAGGACGAGATCGCGGCCCTGCGTACATCGCATCAGCCAGACGGCGCACTTACGCCCTGATCAGGGGCGGACATTCACATCTACGCGGCCTGGACGGGCCCGGGTGGGCTCAGGCCCAGAAGGGGGACGGCAATGACCGAGACGGCGAGCGGGGCGGCACGGAGCGGCAAGGGCGCCCGCAAGGGCCTCACCGTGCAGCGCATCCACACCCGGGACGGCGTGCACCCCTACGACGATGTGACCTGGGAGCGCCGTGATGTGGTGATGACCAACTGGCGCGACGGCTCGGTCAACTTCGAGCAGCGCGGCGTCGAGTTCCCCGATTCCTGGTCGGTCAATGCCGCCAACATCGTGACCACCAAGTACTTCCGCGGCGCGGTGGACACCCCGCAGCGCGAGTGGAGCCTCAAGCAACTCGTCGACCGCGTGGTCGACGTCTACGTCGCAACCGGCGTCAAGCACGGCTACTTCGCCACGCCCAAGGACGCCGAGATCTTCGACCACGAGCTCAAGCACGCCCTCATCCACCAGGTGTTCAGCTTCAACTCGCCGGTCTGGTTCAACGTCGGCACCTCCTCACCGCAGCAGGTCAGCGCCTGCCAGCCGTATGACGCTCTGGTCAGCACCCCGGACGGGCTCGTTCCGATCGGTCAGCTGGTCGACGACAACGCCATCGGTACCAAGGTGTATGACGCAAACGGCGTGACGCGCATCGTTGCGGTCAAAGCCAACGGCGTTAAGGACGTTCTGCGCCTGCACACCAAGGCTGGCTACACCCTGGATGTCACAGGCGATCACCTCGTCTGGTGCGCCGCGGATATTGACTCGGGTGATTTCGTCCAAGCCGGTGGCCTTCAGGTCGGAGATTCCCTTCTGCATGTGCAGCCTGAGATGGGTGGCTCCGACCGTGGGCTCGTGGAGATTGACCGGATCGAGTCGCTCGGTGCCATGGAGGTCTACGACATTCAGACCGACAGCGGCGAGTACCTCTCCGGCAACCTCCGGGTGCATAACTGCTTCATCCTGGCCGTCGACGACACGATGGACTCGATCCTGGACTGGTACAAGGAAGAGGGGCTGATCTTCAAGGGCGGCTCCGGCTCCGGGGTGAATCTGTCCCGCATCCGGTCCAGCAAGGAACTGCTGTCCTCGGGCGGCACCGCCAGCGGGCCGGTGTCATTCATGCGCGGCGCGGACGCCTCGGCCGGCACCATCAAGTCGGGTGGCGCCACCCGGCGGGCGGCCAAGATGGTCGTCCTTGACGTCGACCACCCAGATGTCGAGGAATTCATCGAAACCAAGGCGCGGGAAGAGGACAAGATCCGCGTTCTCCGCGACGCCGGGTTCGACATGGATCTGGGCGGCACGGACATCACCAGCGTCCAGTACCAGAACGCCAACAACTCGGTCCGGGTGTCCGACGAATTCATGCAGGCCGTCGAGGCGGGCGGCACTTTCGGCCTGGCCGCCCGGCGGACCGGCGAGGTCATCGCCACCGTCGACGCCAAGGGCTTGTTCCGCAAGATGGCCCAGGCGGCCTGGGAATGTGCCGACCCCGGCATCCAGTACGACGGCACCATCAACGGCTGGCACACCTGCCCGGAGTCGGGCCGGATCACCGCCAGCAACCCGTGCTTCCCGGCCGACCAGCGGGTGGTGACCGACCGCGGCCTGGTGGCCATCGGCGACCTGGTCCGCCGCGCGGCCGACGAGCAGAGCTTCGCGGTCTACACCAACGACGTGACCGCGGAGCACGACCCGCAGGACCGGGTCACGGCCACCATGCCCACTCAGTGCATGATCACCGGGCGCAACGAGATCGTGGAACTGCGGTTCTCCGACGGTTCCCGGCTGCGGTGCACGCCCGGCCACCGGGTCTGGACCACGAACCGAGGTTGGGTCCACGCACGCGACCTGACCGCACGGGATCACGTGGTCCGCTCTATCCAGCACGCGCCGCGCCCGATGGCTGACCCGCACATCCCGGCCGAGGCGCTGCTGGTGGCGGCCTACGAGCGGGCGCGCAAGCCGCTGCAACTGCCGACCAAGTGGGACGCCGCACTCGCCCACTATCTGGGCTGGCTGGTCGGCGATGGCTCCATCGACGCGCGCGGCAATGTTGCCGTCACCGTCTACGGCTCAGCGCAGGAGATGCAGACCGTGCTGCCCCGGCACCATGCCCTGCTGACTCAGATCACCGGTTTCGAGAGCAAGCCGAGCCTGCAGCAGAACGGCACCGTGCAGTTGCGGGTCACCCGGCGGGCCTTCGGGGAGTTCCTGCGTGGGCTCGGCGTGTCCGGCGGCCGGGCGGCGGAGAAGTCGGTACCGCACGCGGTGTTCGAAGCCCCGGAGGACGCCCTGGTCGCCTTCCTGCAGGGGCTGTTCGACGCGGACGGCTGCGTCGTCAACCAGCGGTCCAACGGGACCCGCTACGTCGGGCTGGGCAGCCGTTCCGAGGAACTGCTCATCGGCGTGCAGGAACTGCTTGCCTCCCTCGGGATCGCCAGCCGCATCTACCGCACCGGCGTGAAGACGGCCAGCTTCCACTACACCCGGAAGGACGGCTCGGAAGCGACCTATGGATCCAACGGCCCCAGCTATGACCTGCGGATCACCGCCGGTGCCATCCGCGAGTTCCACCGCCGGATCGGGTTCACCCTTCCGGGCAAGCAGGAGAAGCTAGATCAGGTCGTCGCGACCGCCGGCTTCTATGAGGTGGACCGGACGGTACGGATGGTCAGCCGGGAGTCCGCTGGCTACGAGACCACTTACAACCTGACCGAGCCGCGCAACCACTCCTACATCGTTGGCGGCACGGTGGTCGCTAATTGCTCGGAATATATCCACCTGGATAACTCGTCCTGCAACCTGGCCAGCATCAACCTGATGAAGTTCCTGGGCCACGACGACACCTTCGACATCGGCCGGTTCCAGCGGATCACTGAGCTGATCATCACCGCGATGGACATCTCGATCTGTTTCGCCGATTTCCCGACAGAAAAGATCACGGCCACCACCCGGGCCTACCGCCAGCTCGGGATCGGCTACGCCAACCTGGGCGCACTGCTGATGGCCACCGGTCACGCCTACGACTCCGATAGCGGCCGGGCCATCGCTGCCGCCATCACCTCGCTGATGACCGGCACCGCCTACCGGCGGTCCACCGAACTGGCCGGCGTGGTCGGCCCCTACGACGGCTACGAGCGCAACGCCACCGCCCACAAGCGGGTCATGCGCATGCACGCCGACGCCTGCGACCAGATCACGACCCTCGGCGGCATGGACAGCGACATCCACGCAGCCGCAGTCGCCGCCTGGAAAGAGTGCCTCGTCCAGGGTGAGACAAATGGGTACAGAAACGCACAAGCTAGTCTACTAGCACCCACTGGCACCATAGGCCTCATGATGGACTGTGACACCACTGGTGTTGAGCCCGACCTGGCGCTGGTCAAGTTCAAGAAGCTCGTCGGTGGCGGCTCCATGCAGATCGTCAACCAGACGGTCCCGCGTGCCCTGAAGAGTCTCGGCTACCAGGACGAGCAGGTGGAGGCGATCACCGAGTACATCGCCGAGCACGGCCATGTGGTGGACGCACCCGGGCTGCGGCCCGAGCACTACGAGGTGTTCGACTGCGCCATGGGCGAGCGCGCCATCAGACCGATGGGCCATGTCCGGATGATGGCCGCCGTTCAGCCCGGGCTCAGTGGCGCCATCTCGAAGTGCGTCGTGGGCGACACGCTGGTCGCTTCCGCCGAGGGGCTGGTCCGGATCGGCAGTCTCCATCAGGGCGAGCCGGACGACAGCTTCCGCGAGGAACACCTGGTCATCTCCTCGCTGGACGGCGACAGGAAGACCGACGCCTTCTACTACGGCGGCGTCCGGCCGGTCCGGCGGGTCAAGCTGCGCTCCGGGCACACCGTCGCCGGGACGCTGCCACACCGGCTGCTGGTGGCGGACGGCAACGGCCTGGCGTGGAAGGCGCTGGCTGACATCACCAAGGGCGACTACATCGCACTGCAATACGGTGCCGAACTCTGGGCGTCCACCCCGGCGAGCCTGCGCTGGATCACCGTCTCGCCGCCGCACGGAAACCAGAAGCTGGTCACCCTGCCCGGCGAGATGTCCGAGGATCTTGCGTTCCTGCTCGGCGCGTATGCCGCAGAGGGTCACACGACCCGCACGAACTGGACCATCACCATCACCAACTCGGTGCCGGAAGTGCTGGAGCGGGTCCGGCAGGCGTGGCTCACCGTGTTCGGTCTCCAGGCGAGGATCACCGCCGATCCCGGGAAGTGCCCCCAGGTGGCAGTTGCCTCCAAGGCCGTGGTGGAGTTCATGACCGCTCTCGGCTGCGGCTCGCGCGCATCCGACAAGCGCATCCCGGACGCCGTGCTGCGTTCCCCGCGCGAGATGGTCATGGCCTTCCTGCGGGGCCTGGCTCTCGACGCCTACGTCACCACCGCAACCGCGCCGAAGTGGGCAATCTGCCTGGACAGCCCTGGTCTGCTCGATGATCTGCAGGCGGTCATGACCAACCTGGGTGTCCTGTCCGGACGGGTCACCAAGTACAACAAGACCTACGGCAAGGGCTACGACGAGGTCTATGCGGCAGGCACCCAGGGGCAGCTCATGGCCAGCCTGGTTCCATTCCTGGAGCCGGACAAGGCAGCCCGGGCCGCTCGGTACCTGCAGATGAACTTCAAGCCCGGTACCTCAGATGTCGTTCCGGGGATATCGGGCCGCGAGCTCTACGGGCTGATCCCGCCCACCCAGCGTGGTGTTGAGCATGGGCTGAGCTGGCGGAACTCGTTCACCTTCCTGCTGGACCACCGTAGCCAGCAGGTGACACGCTCCGCGCTGGAGCGGGTCTCGACCCTCCCGGGCGTTGAGTTGCCGGCATGGCTGCGCCAGGTCATCGACGGGAACCTGCACTTCTCGCCGGTGGCTGCGATCACTGACGCTGGTGAGGCCGAAGTGTTCGACCTGTCGGTGCCGGAGACGCACGCCTTTGTGGCGAACGGCATCGTCAACCACAACACCGTCAACCTTCCCGAGTCGGCCACGGTCGAGGACATCGAGTCCATCCACCTGGAGGGCTGGAAGCTCGGGCTCAAGGCGCTGGCCGTCTACCGCGACAACTGCAAGGTCGGCCAGCCGCTGTCGGACGCCAGGAAGAAGCCGGAGGCCGCCGCCACGGCCGCCCCGACGTCGGCCCCACACGACACCCGGCCGGTCCGGCAGCGCCTGCCCAAGCAGCGGTCGGCCACGGTGACCAGGTTCTCGGTCGCCGGGGCAGAGGGATACATGACCGCCTCCACCTATCCCGATGACGGCGTGGGCGAGGTCTTCCTCAAGCTGGGTAAGCAGGGGTCGACCCTGGCCGGTGTGATGGATGCCTTCTCGGTCGCGATCTCCATCAGCCTCCAGTACGGGGTGCCGCTGGAGAAGTGGGTCGAGAAGTTCACCAACATGCGGTTCGAGCCGGCCGGGGTCACCGATGACCCGGACATCCGGATCGCGAGTTCGGTGATGGACTACGTGTTCCGGCGGCTGGCGCTGGACCACCTGCCCTACGAGACCCGCGCCGAGATGGGCATCCTGTCCGCGGCGGAACGCGCCGCCCAGCTGGCCGGCCAGGACCCGGCGGCGCTGGCCGAGGAGGACGAGGACACCACCGAGATGGCCCAGTCCGTCCCGGTCGAGCACCCGCGCGGCACCGCTGCACCCGCCGAACGGGCGTCGCAGCCACCTAGCACGCCACCGACGGCCGCCGAACCAGAGCCCGCAGCCTTGCCGCAGCCTCCGGCCAGCCCGCAGCCCCCAGCAGCCCCGCCGATGGCCGTGCCGCAGCCGCACAGCTCGATGGAGGTGCTGGAGTCCCAGCAGGGCCGGACCGCGGACGCGCCGCTCTGCCTGATCTGCGGCACCAAGATGCGCCCGGCCGGCAGCTGCTACGTCTGCGAGGGCTGCGGCGCCACCAGTGGCTGCAGCTGAAAGTGAGCGATCTTGCATCAGCACCGGCGTTACTGGCGGGCATGCCGTAATCTTGCTACCGCTGGTAGCATGACTCTATGAGTTCCGAGCCAGCACCGGCCGAAGATGAGGGAGGACGTCTCCGTGAGGCGATCGGGCTAATCGGAGAGCTGGACGCGCATGCGCCCGCGGAACTGGCCAAACTGCTGGAATCGTCAGCGCTGGAGGATCGCACCAGGCAGGTCATCGAGGCCTTCCTGGCGATCCAGCCCGTGATCCACCAGTTGCGCGTGGCCGCCGACCAGATCGGGCCCGCGGGCGTCGCGGTCGTCCTCGCAGGTCTGACAGGTCATGAACACCCCAGGGTCACCCCGACCGGGGCAGCCCGCAAGGTGAGCGTGTCGATGCCGGACGACCTTACTTCTGCTGTCCAGCAGCGAGTTGGCCGGGGGAAGTTCAGCCAGTACGTGACCGAGGCGGTCACCCGTCGGCTGGAGCAGGACCTGCTGACCGAGCTGTCGGACATGCTGACCGCCGAGCATGGGCCGGTTCCGGAGGAGTACCTGGCGGAGGCGCGGGCCGAATGGCCAGACGCCGAATAGCCGAGGACGGCACTCTCGTCCTCGACAGCGAGGGGCTCGCCAAGCTGGCGGCGGGCGATGCCTGGGTGCATGCCCGTCTGGATGTCGCCCGCAGCCGGGGCGCCCGCGTCGCGGCGAGCGCGATCACCCTGACCGAGGTCCTCCGGGGTGGTCCGCGTGATGCCCCTGTGCACCGGGTGCTATCCAAGATCACCGTTGTGCCCGTAACTGCCGGCCTGGCGCGCCGGGCGGGGGAGTTGCTCGGAGCGACCGGGCTGACGGGCCATCGGTGCGCGATCGATGCGGTCGTGGCTGCTACCGCACTAGACCAAGCCCGACCGGTCGTATTGCTCACTAGCGACCGGGACGATCTCAGCCGGCTCATCGAGGAACCGGCCCGGCCGAAGGCGCAGCGGATCGCCGTCGTCCACGTATGAATGCCGGCACACCTCCTGGGGCGCTAACTGCCCCGGACCGGGCCACGGCAGGCGGCGCCGGCCGCGCAGTAGAGTGCAGCCTCATGGGACGGCTGGACGGCAAGCGCGCCCTCATCACCGGTGGTACCACGGGCATCGGCCTGGCCATCGCGGAACGGTTCCTGCATGAGGGCGCGGCGGTCGCGGTCACCGGGCGCGACCCCGACCTGGGCACGCACGCCGAGGGGCTACTGCGCGGCATAGGTGATGCCCGCTTCCTGCGCGCCGATGCGGCCGACCCCGCCGCGGTCGGCCAGTCCGTGGCGGCGGCGCTGGACCACCTGGGCGCGCTGGACATCTTGGTCAACAACGCCGGGATAGGTGTGGAGGCGCGGCTGCTCGAAACGCCGCTCGCCGACTTTGACCGGGTCATGAACGTCAACCTGCGGAGCTTCTTCCTGTACGCCCAGGCCGCCTACGCTCATCTGGCCCGGCGCCGCGGCTGCATGATCCACATCGCCTCCGACGCGGGGGTATGGGGTGAGCAGGCCATCGGCCTGTACTCGGTGTCCAAGGCCGCGGTGCTGATGCTGGGCAGGATGCTCGCGCTGGACGGCGGCCCCGACGGGGTGCGCTCGAATGTGCTGTGCCCGGGCGACACCTGGCCCGGCATGCGGCACATGGCCCCGCCCGGACAGGACGGCGGCCAGGACGACAGCCCCGAGCGCAGCGACTGGATCGTCCCGCCGATCGGCCGGATCGGCGAGGCCAGGGATGTGGCCGCGGCGGCGGTGTTCTACGCCAGCGACGAGGCGGAGTTCATCACCGGGACCAGCCTGCTGGTCGACGGCGGCATGACGGCTGGCTATCTCCAGCGCGAGCGCAGCCCGACCGCCGGGCAGAGCTGACGGCTGCGGGCGAGCTGCCACCGCCCGCGTTCACAACACTTATCGAACTGGTATTTGATTAAGATCATCCAACTGTTAACATGCCTTCAGCAACCACGTGCCGACAGCAGCGGAGGCGGGATGATGAGCAGCGCGGAGCCGTGCGAGGTGCCCCTGACCCCGCGCCAGCAGCGGATCATGCAGGTCATCGAGGCCTCCCAGCGGCGCCATGGCTACCCGCCCAGCATGCGGGAGATCGGCGAGGCCACCGGGCTGGCCAGCACGTCCAGCGTCGCCCACCAGCTGTCCGTGCTGGAGCGGAGGGGCTACCTGAGCCGTGGCGCCGGGCGGCCGCGTACGGCCGTGGTCCGGCCGCTCAGCGGCCCGGCCAGCCAGCAGGACTGCGGCCAGGCGCCGGCCGGCATCGATACGAGCAAGGCCGCCTACGTGCCGATCGTCGGGCGCATCGCGGCGGGCGGCCCGATCCTGGCCGAGGAGCTGATCGAGGACACCTTCCCGCTGCCCAAGGAACTGGTCGGCGAGGGGAGCCTCATCGCCCTGCGGGTCGCCGGCGACTCGATGATCGGCGCGGCCATCGCCGACGGCGACTGGGTCGTCGTCCGGCGGGAGACCGACATCGAGAACGGCGACATCGTGGCCGCAACCATCGACGGGGTCGAGGTCGAAGGCACGGTCAAGACGTTCAAGCGGGCCGGCGGCCACGTCTGGCTAATGCCGCACAACCCCGTCTACGCGCCGATACCCGGCGACGATGCCGTCATCGTCGGCAAGGTGGTCGCCGTGCTCCGGCGGGTCTGACCGGCGCGCACCGCGTCCGGATCCGCTCATCCGAACGGCGCGCACCGCGTCCGGGCCGGCTCATCCGACCGGGTTGACCCCGCGCGCACCGCCTCTGAGTCCGGCACATCCGGGCCGGGCCGGGAGACCGCAGCCAGCCCGATTCATCCGTTTGGCTAAAAGAATGCCGGGCGGCCTTATCCTGCTGGCCTGGTCACCCGCGGGAGGAGAAGGGCATGCCCATCACCCCACCCACTGCCGGCGAACTCGCCAGCATCGCGCAACGCTACGGCCTGCACCTCACCGACGCCGACCTCGGGTCGTTCGGCGCGCTCGCAGCCCGCCTGCTCCACTCCTACGACGAGGTCGAGCGCCTCTACCAGGCCAGCCTGCCGCCACCGCCGGAGCGCGAGTACCGGTGGCCGGCGGCGGAAGGCAACGAGCTTGGCGCCTGGTACGTCACCAGCCAGATCAGCACCGGCCAGGACGGGCCGCTGGCGGGCCGGACGGTCGCGGTCAAGGACAACATCACGGTGGCCGGGCTGCCGATGATGAACGGCTCGCGCACCATCGAGGGGTTCGTGCCGCGCCGGGACGCGACCGTGGTCACCCGGCTGCTGGCCGCGGGCGCCACCATCGCCGGCAAGGCGGTGTGCGAGGACCTGTGCTTCTCCGGCGGCAGCCACACCTCCCGCACCGGGCCGGTGCACAACCCGTGGGACCGGGAGCGGACCGCGGGCGGGTCGTCCAGCGGCAGCGCCGCGCTGGTCGCGGCCGGGCAGGCCGATCTGGCGCTCGGCGGTGACCAGGGCGGCTCGATCCGCATCCCCAGCTCGTTCTGCGGCACGGTCGGGCACAAGCCGACCCACGGCCTGGTGCCCTACACCGGCGCGTTCCCGATCGAGAACACCCTCGACCACCTCGGCCCGATCACCCGCACCGTGCGGGACGCCGCGCAAATGCTCGGCGTGCTGGCCGGGCCGGACGGGCTGGACCCGCGCCAGCGCGCGGCCGCACCGCCCGCTGACTACCTGGCCGGCCTGGACGGCGGCGTGGCGGGCCTGCGGATCGGCGTGGTCGCGGAGGGGTTCGGCCATCCCGGGCTGTCGCAGCCCGCGGTGGACGACACGGTCCGCGCCGCGATCGCCACCCTGGCCGCCTCGGGCGCGGCCGTCAGCGACGTGAGCATCCCCTGGCACCGGGACGCGATGGCCGTGTGGACGGTGATCGCCACCGACGGGGTGGTCACCCAGATGGTCGACGGGAACGGGTTCGGCATGAACTGGCCGGGCCGGTATGACCCGGAACTCCTCGCCCACTACGCGCGCGGCCGCGCGGAGCACGCCGACGAACTGCCGGAGACGGTCAAGGCCACCATCCTGGCCGGCCGCTACGCGATCGACCGCTACCACGGCCAGTACTACGCCATGGCGCGCAACCTCGCGCTGGACACGGCCGCCGCCTACGACCGGGCGCTGGCCGAGGCGGACGTGCTGGTCATGCCGACGCTGCCGATCACGGCCAGCCTCATCCCGCCGCCCGGCGCCGGCCGCGAGGAGAGCATCGCCCGGTCCACCGAGATGATCGCCAACACCGCCCCGTTCGACGTCACCGGCCATCCCGCCACCAGTGTCCCGGCCGGGCTGGCGGCCGGGCTGCCCGCCGGGCTGATGATCGTTGGCCGGCACTTCGCCGACGGCACGTGCCTGCGGGTCGCCCGCGCCTACGAGGCCGCCGTCGGTGGATTCCCGGCCCCGCCCGGATACTGAACGATTGGCATGCCCAGGCGGCCCGCCGCTCAGCCCGGGGCCGTCCCCGCCCCCTTGACCTGGCGGCCGCCCTGCCAAACCGCGGTTACCCGGGCCGGGGTGGCCAGCACCGAGATGTCGGCCAGCGGGTCGGCGTCCACGGTGATCACGTCGGCGTCGTAGCCGGCCACCAGCTGCCCGGACCGGGGCGCCTGCCGGCCCAGCGTGGCCGGCCCGGTGGCGGTAGCGGCCTCGATCGCCTCCAGCGGCGTCAGGCCGAGCTTGACCAGGTGCACCAGTTCGCTGCCGTTGCGCCCCCAGGAGTTGGGCCGGTCCGGGCCGGTCAGCCCGGTGTCGGTGCCGGCCGCGATGGTGACCCCGGCTTCGCGGGCCCGGGTCACGGCCGCGGCATGGGTGTCGGCGATCGCCTGGAGCTTGCGCATCGCGTAGTCGGGCACCGTCTCGCCCTGGGCCAGGATGTCTTCCACGATGCTGCGGGTGGGCACCAGGATGGCCCCGGTCTCCCGCATCGCCGCGCAGCACTCGTCGTCCAGGTAGGTGCCGTGCTCGATGGTGAGCGCGCCGGCCTCCAGCGCGGCCATGATGCCGGGCTTGCCGTGGCAGTGCGCCGCGACCGGCCGCTCGGCCAGCGTCGCGACCTCGACGATGGCACGCAGTTCGGTGAGCGTGAACTGCTGGTGGATGGGGTCGTCCACCTCCGACAGGACGCCGCCGGAGGCGCAGACCTTGATCAGCCGGGCACCGCGGCGGAGCTGCTCGCGGGCCGCCCGCAGGCAGGCCGGCACCCCGTCCGCGAGCCGGAGGATGCCGTTGGCGTGGTCCTCGTCGTCGATCCAGCGCAGCGGGTAGGCGTGCAGGTCGCCGTGACCGCCGGTGGTGGACAGAACGGCGCCCGCGGCGTAGACGGCGGGGCCGTCCAGCACGCCCTCGCGCACCCCCCGGGCCAGGTCCACGCCGAAGCCGCCGACTTCCCTCACCGAGGTGACGCCCGCGTCCAGCGCGGCCCGCAGGTCCCGGGCGCACCGGGCCGCCCGCAGCGCGACCGGCTCCAGCGGCAGGCGCCCCAGGTCGAACGTGCGCGCGCCGAGAAAGTGGCCGTGGCAGTCCCACAGGCCAGGCAGCGCGGCGGCGGCCCGGTGCGCTTGCGCGCCTGGCGTCTCGGGCGCGCCCGCGGCGTCCCCGGCATAGCTGATCCGGTCCCCGTCGAGCACCACCACGCCGCCGGCGACCGGCTCGCCCCGCCCGGGGATGAGTAGGTCAGCCTCGATCCTGTGCATGGGCCCTCCGTTCCGGGGCCGGCCCCCGGGCCGGCGCCTTTGCCATCATGGGGGCCTGAATGGCGGCCCGTCCATCACTATCGGCGGCTATTCACCGGCGTATGCCGCCTGCTAACGGCCCTGGCCTTTCCCTGCCGGTATCTGACCGTGTACCGCCGTTAGCGGTCGGTAATGCGCTATACAAGGATCAGCACGAGGGAGTGACATGCGGCCAGACGACGGACCTCCTCCGGACGGGCGAATGGCGCGGCAACGGATTGACCGCATCCGCATCGCCGTCCGCACCGCCCCGCTGCCGGTCAAGATGGTGCTGGTCCTGGCGTTGCTGGCGGCCGCGGCGCTGGCCTCCGCACTGCCCGCCCGGGTCGGTGACCTGGTACTCGTGCTCGCGCTCTGCTACGGGCCGGTCGCCGTGTGGCGCAAGCAGCGCTCGGTGTTCGCCTCGCTCGGGGTGGCCGCCTGGGGGCTGGCCGCGATCTTGTTCGTGGCCGCGCTGACGCCGCCGGTCACCGCGCGGCTGGCCCCGCTGCTCGTGCTCCCGTTCGTGGTGGTGGCCGCGGCCCACGCCCCGGTGCTGTCCCGGCGGGCGGTGCCCTGCCGCACCGTCGCCTGGACCCTGCTGTGGGCCGTGCCCGCCGCCATGATCGCCTGGCGTTTTGCCACCGACGCGCCGCTGATCAGTTACGTCATCGGCTGGCTCATTGCCCTGCTGGTGCTGGCCTGGCGGCTGGCCCGTACCTGGCAGGCGGCCCGGGTGTTCAGCCCGCAGCAGGCCAGGAGCCCGTCGCTGACCTCGGCCTACGGGGACGCGGCCGTCGGGGCCCGGCCGGCTGGTGGCGGCGGTGCGGGCCGGGCCGGGACCGGCCAGCCGGGCCAGGTCCGCGTGGTCCGGGAGCCGGACGGGGTGCGCGGCCAGGCGGCCGCCACCGGGGTGCGCGACCTCACCGTGGCCGACGCACCGCCGGTCACCGTCGAAGAGGTCATGGCCGAACTGGACGCGCTGGTCGGCCTGGCCGGGGTGAAGGAGCAGATCCGCCAGGTGGTCGCGTTCGTGCAGGCCACGGCCATGCGGGCGCGCGGCGGTCACCAGGTCGACAAGCCCATGCATCACTTCGTGTTCCTCGGCCCGCCAGGAACCGGGAAGACCTCGGTGGCCCGGATCATCGCCAGGCTCTACTACGCCTACGGCCTGCTGGAGACGCCGACCGTGATCGAGGCGCAGCGCGCCGATCTGGTCGGTGAGTATCTCGGCGCCACCGCCATCAAGACCAACGAGCTGATCGACGCGGCGCTGGGCGGGGTGCTGTTCATCGACGAGGCCTACAGCCTGGCCAACGACGGGGAAGGGCACGGCGACAGGTTCGGCAACGAGGCGGTGCAGGCGCTGCTCAAGCGGGCCGAGGACGACCGTGAGCAGCTGATCGTCATCCTGGCCGGTTACGACCGGCAAATGGAGGACTTCCTGGCCAGCAACCCCGGGCTGAACTCCAGGTTCCCGATCCGGATCAGGTTCGCCGGGTACTCGCCGGCCGAGCTGATGGCGCTGGCCCGGGCGGGGATGGCGCAGCGGGGGGAGTCGCTGGGCCCGGAGGCGCTGCCCGCCCTGGCCCACATGCTGGACGACGTCGGCCGCCGCCGGCTCGGTGACGAGCTGGGCAACGGCCGGTTCATCCGGAACCTGCTGGAGAAGGCCGGGCAGGCGCGGGACGCGCGGGTGATGGCCGAGCCGATGGAGCCGACGCATGATGACCTGCTGACCCTGGAGGCGGTCGACCTGAAGCAGGCGTTCGCCGAGCTGACGGTGCGCTTCCGCGGCTATGCCGAAGTACCCACGCTGGACAGTGCGCTGGCCGAACTGGACGCGCTGATCGGCCTGGAGCCGGTCAAGCGGCAGGTGCACGAGATCGCCGCCCAGCTGCAGGTGGCCCAGCGGCGGGGCCGGCAGGGGCTGGCCAGCCAGCCGCCGGCCCGGCATTTTGTGTTCACCGGCCCGCCGGGGACCGGGAAGACCACCGTCGCCCGGATCCTGGGCCGGATCTTTTCTGCGCTCGGCCTGCTGGTCCGGCCGGAGGTGGTGGAGGCGCACCGCGCCGACCTGGTCGGCGAGCACCTCGGCTCGACCGCGATCAAGACCGGCAAGCTGATCGATTCGGCGATGGGCGGGGTGCTGTTCATCGACGAGGCCTACGCGCTCTACAACGAGGGGTACGCCGGCGGCGACGCGTTCGGGGCGGAGGCGGTGGCGACGCTGCTCTCGCGGGCCGAGGATGACCGGGACCGGCTGGTGATCGTGCTGGCCGGCTACACCGCGGACATGGAACGGTTCCTGCGCAGCAACCCCGGGCTCTCGTCCCGGTTCGGGGTCCGGATCGCGTTCCCCAGCTACCCGCCGGATGAGCTGGCCATGATCGCCGAGGTCATCGCCGAGCAGGCGGGCGACTCGTTCGACCCCGACGCGCTGCCGGTGCTGGAACGGATCTTCCGGCAGGCGTGGGACAGCGGGCAGATCGATGAGCTGGGCAACGGCAGGTTCGCCCGGTCGCTGTTTGAGCGCGCGTGCGCGGCCCGCGACCTGCGGGTGGCCGAATTCGGCGACCAGGCCAGCGCGGCGGACCTCACCACCGTCACCGCCGCCGATCTGGACACCGCGGTCGCCGAGCTGACCGGAGCATCCGGGGACGGTTAGCGGCGCGCCCGCCAGGCCTGGAAGGCGCGGCCAGGCGTCGGCCTTCGCGTCAGGGCAGGTTGGCGAGTTCGGCGGCCAGCCGGGCAGGATCGTCGCCGGCGTCCCTGATCAGGTACATCAGCGTGTGCTGCACCGCGTGCCGGTTCTCGCCCCGGTCGAGCAGCCGCTGCGCGGCCTCCCACAGCTCGGGCGGGTCGCCCCGCCACAGCCGGTCGCTGAGCACCAGGTGCCGGCTGATGTGCTGCTCGCTGGTCGGGCGGGCCTGCGCGTCGTCGTGGTCGGCCGCCAGCAGCGTGTGCCGCGCCTGCGGCTGCGAGGGATCGAGGGTGGCCAGGTCGACCCCGGCGTAGTGGCCCTTCAGCAGCGGGAACGCGAACGCGCGCCGGGGGAGCGCCTCCAGGTCGGCGTCGGGCAGCAGCCGGGCCACGATGTCGGTGTCGAGGCCGAAGCTGGCCGGGTCGTGATAGACCCGCGCGAAGGTGCCCATCGCGTCGAACACGGCGTCGAGGGTCTGCTCGATCGCCTCGCCGGGGAGTTCCCGGCGGCGGCCGGCCCAGCGCACCCACGCGGCCAGCACGTGCGGCATGGCGTGCTGCTCCGGCGGCAGCAGCATGATCTTGCGGGGCAGCCAGTCCAGCAGGAAGGTCTCGGCCTTGGCCGGGCTGACCCGCAGCGGGCGGCCGAAGTCCTGCGCGCAGCCGTAGTCGATGATGTGGTCCGCGCAGCGGCTGGCGGCCTTGCGGTCGGAGAGATCCTCGGCCTCGTCGGAGGCGAGGAACTCGGCGACCAGCATCCCCCGCCGGTCATCGCTCCAGGCCAGCCGCCGGGCGGCGGCCCCGATCCAGCCCGACACCTCGTCGTGGCCGGCCAGTGCGGTCGCCGGCCCGCCGACCGGCGCCGAGGGCTCGGTGGGCGGCTCGGTGGGGCAAAGGGTGCGGATGCGCGCCCTGATGAACGCGTGATAACCCGGGAACGACTTGCTGACCGGCGGGTCGGTAGCGGCGTCGGTGGCGGCCAGCGCGGCCTCCAGCAGCCGTCTGGCCTGGGCCGGGCTGACAGGCCGGAACTGGCCCCGGACCGGGCGGTCGGGCAGTGAGCCGGCCGGCCCACGGCAGCGTTCCAGCAGGGTATCGACCTTGGAGGTCACCCAGCCGTCGCGCAGGATGCCGCCCACGTTGTAGTCCACCAGCATGACCAGGGCGTGCGGGTCCGTGCCGGCGTAGCTGAAGAGGCATACCGCCTCGTCACGGTCACCGAAGATGTCGGAGTTGACGTAGCACTCCCCGGCCAGCACCGCGCCGACGTGCTCGGACCAGGCCGGCCTGGCCACCCCCCGGTCGATCAGGGCCAGCCCGGCCTGCTCGGCCTGGATGGCCTGCCGGGGCGTGCCGAGGCAGGCGATGCCGGACAGCAGTGCCAGCGCGGCCGGGCTGGGATGGTGGGCGGCATACTCGACCAGCCCCTCACCGATGAGGCCGTCGAGGTCGGCATAGCGCTGCCCGGACGCCTGCGGTGCCCGCTGGCCCCACCAGGTGCCGAGCATCTCGCTGACGATGAGTTCCGCGTCCAGTGGGCTGCGCAGGGCGAGCAGCTCACGGGCGGCCCGTAGCATTTCCGCGAACAGCGCGTTGGGCGGCGGCGCAGCCGCCAGCGACGGCCGGGCGACCCGATGATGACCCGATCGGCCCGCGCTTCCTGGGGGGTTCCGGCGGCGGCCGTGCGAACTCACACCGCACAGTTTCCCAGATCTGTGCGGCAGCGGGTTCGATCCGTGTGATCCGGGGCTGAATTTGTCACTGTGGCCCACGGGGCGGTGCTGGCGCCGGCGGTGGCCGCCGGCCAGCGCAATATCCGCAGTCATGCGGGCCGACCTGCTCATGACGGCGGTCGGCGGACGCGATGTGCCTTAGGATATGGAGGGCTTCCCACCCGGCCGTCATGCTGATATCGGCGGCAGGCGTGGGTGTGCAGGGATCGGCGCGACCCCGCGCCGATGGCTCCCCGCTGCCGCGTTCTTAACGCTAGCCTGCTTGTGTCCGCCGTGAGCAGGAAGGAGCCCCTGGATGCAGGCTCATTCCCGGGCCGGGTACTCGCTCGATGAGCGGCTGGATGAGCCGCGGCTTGATGAGCACTGACACGTCCGTGCCGCAGCCGCGGACGTCTGGCCTGGACGTGTCGGACTCTGCGCTACTGGCGACCCTCCTGCGTGAGGCCCCGATCGGGTTTGCCTTCTTCGGGACCGACCTCCGCTTCCGGCGCATCAACCGCAGCCTGGCCCGGCTGCACGGCCGCAACGGCTCGGACCACCTCGGGCTGCTTCCTTCCCAGGTCTGGACGGATCCGCTCGGCGCGCGGGCGGAAGCGGCCATCCGGCACGTGCTGGATGATGACCAGCCCCTGTTCGAGCCCGACCAGTGCATCTCCGGGAAACCGGGGCCGGGCGGCGACGGGGACCGGGACGGGGGCGGCCCGCAGCACCACCCGGACGGGGCGGGGCTGGCCGCGCAGGAGCGGCACTGGGCGTTCTCCTGGTTCCCCTCTCACGACCCGGACGGCGACATCACCGGGGTCGCCCTGATCGCGGTGGACGTCACCGAGCGGCGCAACGCCGAGGAAGCGGTCCGCCGGAGCGAGGAACGGTACCGGTCGCTGGTCCAGGCGGGCGCGCAAGTGGTGTGGGTGACCACCCCGACCGGGCAGATCGCCGAGGACTCGCCGGAGTGGCGCTGGATCACCGGCCAGAGCACGGAGGAATACCTGGGCAGCGGCTGGCTGGACGCGGTGCACCCGGAGGACCGGGAGCGGGTGGAGCGGGACTGGCAGGAGTGCGTGCACGCGGGCAAGGTGTTCGACAACCGCTACCGGGTCCGCACCAAGAACAGCTCCTACCGGCACTACGACGTGCGGGCCGTCCCCATCGAGCGGGACGGGAAGATCATCGAATGGGTGGGCGCGAGCACGGACGTGACCGCCCAGCGCGAGGCCGAGGAGATGCGCGGGCGGCTGACCGAGCAGCTGTCCGCCGCGGCGCTGCGGACGGCCCGGCTGCAGCAGGCGACCTCCATGCTGGCCGAGGCGCTGACCGTGGAACAGGTGGTCGAGGTGATCACCGAGGTCGGGCGGTCGGCCATCGGCGCCGACCGGTCGGCGGTGGCGCTGCTCGACCCCGAGCGGCTGCGGGTCACCACGATCAACCCCGGCGACCTGCCGGAAGGCCCCGGGGCGCCGGCCGGGGACATCCCGCTGGATGTCCCGAGCGTGATCACCATGGCTATCAACACCCGCCGCCCGCTGCTGCTGGAGAACCCCGACGCGCTGCGCCGGGCGTTCGACGGCGTGGCGAATGTGGAGCTGTTCCTGACCCACACCGACGAGCGGGCCTGGGTCGGGATGCCGCTGCTGGCCGCGGGGGCGGCGCTGGGGGCGCTGCGGTTCTCCTTCTTCCGGCCCCGCAAGATCACCGACGAGGAGCGGGTCTTCCTGGAAGCGCTGGCCGGCCAGTGCGCGCTGGCCGTCGAGCGGGCCTCGATGTTCGAGCGCGAGCACACCACGGCGGAGACCCTGCAGCGGAGCCTGCTGCCTGACCGTCTGCCCAGCGTGCCGGGAATCATCCTGGATGCCAGATATCTGCCGGTTACCCGGAATATGGAGATTGGCGGCGACTGGTACGACGCCTTCCGGCTCCCGGACGGCCGCCTGGCGGTGGCGGCGGGTGACGTCATGGGCAAGGGGCTGTCCGCCGCGGCCGGTATGGGCCGGGTGCGCAACGCCCTGCGGGCCCTGGCCCTGACCGACCCGCGCCCGGCCGCGGTGCTGGCCGGGCTGGACCGGCTGTTCACCGCCACCGAGCTGGACGAGCAGGTGACCACGGTCGCCTACCTGGTGTTCGACCCGGTGTCGGGCGAAGGGCTGGCGGGCAACGCGGGCCACCCGCCGCCGCTGCTGATGTCCCGTGACGCCCCGCCGCGGCTGGACGTCGGGGAAGCTGGCACGCCGCTGGGCTGGGCCAGCCCCCGCCAGCAGTACGTATTCCGGCTGCCGCCGGGCAACACGGCGGTGCTGTACTCGGACGGGCTGGTGGAAAACCGCCGCCGGGGCCTGGATGCCGGGCTGGACGAGCTGGTGGCCGTGGCCGCGCAGGCCTCGCCGGGGGTGGCCGAGGATCCGGCACGTTTGCTGGAATTTCTGGTTGACCGGATGCTGACCGGTTATGAACAAGATGACGACGTCACGGTGCTGGTCCTGCACGTGCCGCGGCGGGACGGGCGAGGGGCGTCCGGTGAGGGTGGCCCGGCGGCTGGCCGGGGGAGAAACAGGTAGCACATGAGTGCGGTGATGGGGATGATGCTGGGCCGTATGGGGGCGGCCTGGGAGGAGGCAACCGGGGTGGGAACCGCGCCGGCGGTAACGGCCCGGTGCGCCCGCGGGGCGGTGCCCGGGACACGGCCGGTACGAGCTACCCGCCAACTCCGCCTAAGGTGGTTGGCGGGAGGAAGGCGCAGCGCAGCTGTTGTGTTGTCATGCGGCGTTCGCCAGCACCGCCGGTTGGTCATGCCACCGGGGTGCATGCAGTAGGGTCCATAGCCCGCTCACGTAGCAGGAGAGGTGTCTGTGTCGCCTGCCAGGTCGGACAGCCAGATGTCGGTCGCGGCTTGGCGGGCCGCCGTCCAGCGAAGGAAGGGGTGACCGCGTGGCAAGCGCTGCAGGCTCCGCAGCGCGGAGGCAGCCCGCCCAGCGGGGCCAGGGCCGCCAAGCGCCAGCGCAACAGTCCCCCGGGCAGGCCGGGCCGGACGACATGCCCCGCACTCACGCGGAGCCCCCGGTAGCCCTGGTGGACGCGGATTCGGACGCGGCCGAAGGATCGCCGGCCGGTGGCAAGCGCCCCCGGTCGCGCCGTGCTGCCGCCAGCCGGGCGGCCGGTACGGCGAAGCGGCTGACCGCGAAGACGGCGGAGCCGGAGGCGGAGGACCCGGCGCTGACCGCCGCTGGGGCCGGCCGCAAGAACCGCAAGGCGGCGCCGGCCCAGCCTGCTGGTGACGGCGAGCCCGCTCAGATAGGCCGGGGCAAGGCCCGGTCGAATGGAACTGGCCTGGTGGAGGCGCGGATGCTGCGGGAGGCACCGGAGGCGGGTCCGGGCGAGCTGGCGGACCCTGACGGCCCGGCCGGCGTGGACGATCTGGATGACGCCAACCTGGACGATGTCGCGGACCCGGCCGACGCCGACATGGTCGGACTGGAAGACGCCGACCTGGACGTCGAGGCCGTCCTGGAGGTTGAACTCGAGGCCCTGGCCGACCTGGAGACTGTCGACGTCGAGGCCGATGCCGAACTGGACGAGGACGAGGACAGCCAGGACGACACCGGCGCGGGAGATCTGGACGGCAGCCCGGCGAGCGCTGCGGCGGGCGAGGCCAGCGGCCCCGCCCGGGCCGCCCCGGGCACAGAGGCCGTGGCGGCGGGCGTGGCCGCGGCGGATCAGGCCGGCGAGCCCCGCCAGGCCGGCAGCGAGTCCGACGATGAGACGTTCGTCTACGGCGACGATGACGACGACCTGCCCGCGGCCCAGGTGGCCTCGGCCGGGGCGACCGCCGACCCGGTCAAGGACTACCTGAAGCAGATCGGCAAGGTGCCGCTGCTCAACGCCGAGCAGGAGGTCGAGCTGGCCAAGCGGATCGAGGCCGGCCTGTTCGCCGAGGAGAAGCTGGCCGAGATCAGCGACACCCTGCATCCGGACCACCGGGTCGACATGGAGTGGATCGCCGAGGACGGGCGGCGGGCCAAGAATCATCTGCTTGAGGCCAACCTGCGGCTGGTGGTTTCGCTGGCCAAGCGGTACACCGGCCGCGGGATGCTGTTCCTCGACCTCATCCAGGAGGGGAACCTCGGCCTGATCCGGGCGGTAGAGAAGTTCGACTACACCAAGGGCTACAAGTTCTCCACCTACGCCACCTGGTGGATCCGGCAGGCGATTACCCGGGCGATGGCCGATCAGGCCCGGACCATCCGGATCCCGGTGCACATGGTGGAGGTCATCAACAAGCTCGCCCGGGTGCAGCGGCAGATGCTCCAGGACCTGGGCCGCGAGCCGACGCCCGAGGAACTGGCGGCCGAGCTCGACATGACCCCGGAGAAGGTCATCGAGGTGCAGAAGTACGGCCGGGAGCCGATCTCGCTGCACACCCCGCTCGGTGAGGACGGCGACAGTGAGTTCGGCGACCTGATCGAGGACTCCGAGGCCATCCAGCCGGGCGAGGCCGTGAGCTTCACGCTGCTGCAGGAGCAGCTGCACTCGGTGCTCGACACCTTGTCCGAGCGGGAGGCCGGCGTGGTGTCCATGCGGTTCGGGCTGACCGACGGCCAGCCCAAGACGCTGGACGAGATCGGCAAGGTCTACGGGGTGACCAGGGAGCGGATCCGGCAGATCGAGTCGAAGACCATGTCCAAGCTTCGTCACCCGTCCCGGTCCCAGGTGCTGCGCGACTACCTCGACTGACAGCAAGTCTCAGGCAACGCCCTGAACTGCGCAAACGTGCGGAATATCGGGTTCTGTTTTGCCAGGCAGCTCGCTGTGAGTCTTTCGCGATCAGGCTGTCGCTGACGGCGGAGATGTTCGCGGGGCTGCCCCTGAAGTGCTGGCGTGACTTCCTGGCGCAGGAGGCCCGCCCAGACCAGGCAAGGGGCAGCCAGGGCGAAATTTCGCGGTGAACGTCTCGCCGCAGGCTGGTCGGGCTATCTGGGGTATGTCCGGATAGGCCTCGAGGTCCTACCGTGGACTAGCACCCTCGGCAGTGTGCGCCACCATGGGGTTCCGGCAACCCAAGGGGGTAATGACTGTGCTCGTCCTCGACATACTCCTGGGACTCGCGGTCCTGGCCCTGATCATCTATCGGCAGCTGCGCAGCCAGCCTGTCAATTCTTCCGCGTTGCGCCTTATCGCGATTCTCCTGATCATCGGCTTGCTTCAGACCTTCCAGTTCCTGAGTAAATACCATGCTCACCCCCTGACCTACGCGGCTATCGGCGGCAGCCTGGTGCTGGCGGGCATCTTCGGCGTGCTGCGGGCCAGCACGGTCCGGCTCTGGCTGCAGGACGGAGCGGCCTGGTCAAAGGGCAACTGGCTGACCGCCGCCTTGTGGCTTGCCTCTTTGGTCGCGCATCTGGGCTATGACTTTGTGGTATGGCGTGGTCCCGGTGTCAGGGGCCTGGGGACCGCCACCATAGTTCTCTACCTGGCAATAACCCTGGGCTTTCAGCGGATCATCGTGATGCAGCGGGCGCAGCGCCTGCAGCTTGGCGGCCCGACCTCGCTGGGCAAGCTTGGCAACCCCAGCTAGCAGGACGGGGTGCAAGGACGCCAATGCCCGGCCGCCGTGATTGGGCCGGTGACTGCTGGCTAACGGCCAGGTGTGCCAGCCGGGCCGCTGCGTGCGGCGGCCCGGGCGGACCAGCGCTCCCCGGCCCACTGCGCGACCGGGATCAGCAGCCAGCAGTACTTGGCGGCGGTGATGTTCACCCACGCCAGGCCGGCCGACAAGGCCACGACCATCACGACCGCGGCCCCGCGCTCACGCAGCGCCCGCACCTCCCGGGGGTCGCTTTCGCCAGCCAGCAGATCTCTGCGGCGCCCGAACAGGAACATCACCCGCGTTGCCAGGACAGCGAGCAGCAAGTTGACCGCGAAGATGTCGACCGCCAGCGGGTTGCTGGGGTATTCACCGAGCAGGTTGCTGGTGAACGGCATGATCGTAATGGTGGCCAGGAACGCGAAGTTCCACCACGCCAAGCCCTC
>DATDGI010000276.1:0-2827 GCA_036522155.1 Streptosporangiaceae bacterium | reverse complement strand
GGATATTCGCCCAGCAGGCTGCTCGTGAACGGCATGACCGTGATAGTGGCCAGGAACGCGAAATTCCACCACGCCAGGCTGTCCCGGTGGCCGACCACGTGACGGAAGACCCGGCGGTGCGTCAGCCAGAACTGGGCGATGATGTAGAACACGATCGCGTAACTGACCAGCTGGCCAGTCTGCTTGGCGAGCTGGGTGGCAAGGTCGGCGGCCGAGGTGGGATCGGCAACCTGAGCCAGCGGCGGCACCTTCACCTGCAGGACCAGCAAGGTGAGGGCAAAGGCCATCACGTTGTCCGACAAGCTGAGCAGGCGTGCCGCGCTCGGCAAGTCATCGCTCCGGCGGGCAGAGCGGGAATCGGTAGTCATCGCTGTCCAGCCTCCAAGATTGCCATCCCGGCCCGGCGTTCGCGCCGTAGCGATCGTCGCGGTGTTGCGGTCCGCCCGCAAGACAGCGCGATGTTGCCGGGGTCACCGCCAATGAGCGAACCAATGAGGCGGGCAGGGGAGCGTGAGTCACAGATATTTCACGTGTGGCCGCTCGCCCGGGACCTGCGTTTTCGCAGATGAGCAGCCCCGTACAATGAGGGCGTACTGCGCGACTACCTCGACTGAGGGGCCGGCTCCCGGCCCGCTGGGCGAAATAACCGACGTGCCCGCCTTGCCGGTGAGAGACTTCCTGCCGGACCCCGCCGCGCGTTAATTGTTGGTCACTGTCATGTGACGAGAGGAACGCCGTCGTGCCCCGAGTGATGTTCGACTCCACCACCCCCGGCGCCATTCCACCCAACGCTGAGATCGTCGCCGGCTACGTCGACGGTTCCTACGCCTGGCCGGCCTCCGCCTGGTCGCGGTTCCCCAACGCGCAGCATGTGATGATCTGCGTTACCGGTGACCACACCAAAGGCGACTGCCTGGATGTTGAGAATGGCGATGCCACCCCCGATCATGCGCCCGGCTGGATCAGGGCCAGGCATGCGGCCGGGGTCAAGAACGTGACCATCTACTGCAACCGGGACACGATCCCGGCCATCGAGGCGGCCTGTGCCGGGCTGTCGTACTACAAGTGGATCGCCACGCTGGATGGGACCCTGTTCGTTGCCGGGTTCCCCCCGCTGGCCGGGCCGGCCGCGGTCCAGTTCGCCGGCGCCAACCTGGCCGGGGTCAACGTGGACATCTCGCTGGTGTGGGAGGACAACTGGCACGCGGCACCCGCTCGGGTAGCCGCGCCAGCGGCAGGCGCCACCATGCCCGCCGAGGCCGTGTCCGCGGCGGCTGACGTGGAGTCCGGGTCGGGCACGGCCGTGTCCGACGCCGCCGCGGTGGAGTCCGGGGCAGCCGAAGGCGTGTCCGCGGCGACCGGGGTGGAGCCCGGAGGGGCCGAGGCCGTGTCCGCGGCGGCCGGGGTTCAGTCCGGGGCAGCCAGCCCGCCCGGGCGCCGGGCCGGGCTATTCCGGCGCAAGCGGTAGCGCACGCCATGAGCCGGGGTGGCTGACGCGGACCGCCGCTACCGGCGGCCGCAGACCGCGGGATCAGGACGCAGCGAGCCGCCCGCTCTCGTCCTGGATCTCGGCGTTGATCTGGGCCAGGGCGTCCGCGTGCTGGCGGCTGTGGTGGGCGCAGAACAGAAGCTCACCGGCACCGGGGAGGACGACCCGCACGTAGGCCTGTGCACCGCAGCGGTCGCACAGGTCCATAGCGGTCAGCGGCTGGCTAGGAGCCATAGCACCTGTCATGTCGCCTCCTTCTGGTCGCCTCACCCGTCCGGGCCCCGGCTGGTGTTTGCCATCCGGTACCCGTTGCTGCTTACTCAACACCCCGTCTGGTCCACACGTTCCCATGCGGTAGGCCGGTACGCCAAGAGCGAACGGCCATCTGTTCTACCCCACCCGGCCTGTCTGGGCTCCGTTGCCACCGCTGTCCCTAAGGTCACAATATCCTGGACATTGTCGCAGGTGATCGGGTATGTCCGGCGGCGTGGCTCCGCACCGTCCCGGCCGACGGCGGCTAGTCTGCCGGGAGCGGGCCGTATCGCCGGCCGCTGCCACCCAAGGAGAGAGCTCCCGTGACCGCCCACGCCCCAGCCGCACCGCCGGCCCCTGCCCGGCGCACCGCTGGCGCCTATACGGCGCGTCATCTGTCCGTGCTGGAGGGCCTGGAGGCGGTCCGCAAGCGCCCGGGCATGTACATCGGCTCCACCGACAGCCGCGGGCTGATGCACTGTCTGTGGGAGATCTTCGACAACGCGGTGGACGAGGCCCTGGCCGGTGCCTGCACCGCCATCGAGGTGGTGCTGCACCCGGACGGCTCGGCGGAGGTGCGGGACAACGGCCGGGGCATCCCGGTCGACATCGAGCCGAAGACCGGCCTGTCCGGCGTCGAACTGGTGATGACCCGGCTGCACGCGGGCGGCAAGTTCGGCGGCGGCTCGTACACCGCCTCCGGCGGGCTGCACGGGGTGGGCGCGTCGGTCGTGAACGCGCTGGCGGTGCGGCTCGACGTCAGCGTCGACCGGGACGGGCAGGAGTGGGCGGCCAGCTTCCGGCGGGGCCTGGCCGGCGAGTTCGCCAGCCCCGGGCCGGCGGCGGCCTTCGCCGCCCGCCATGGCCTCAGGAAAGTGCGCCGGGTGGCGAAAAAGGTCACCGGCACCCGGATCAGGTTCTGGCCTGACCCGCAGGTCTTCGTGCGCGATTCGGGGTGGAGCTTCGAAGCGCTCCGGCAGCGGGCCAGGCAGACCGCCTACCTGGTGCCCGGCCTGTCCATCACGGTCAGGGACGAGCGGCCCCCCGGTGCGGATCTGCCCGCCTCCCTGGCCGGCGCCGGGCTCA
>DATDGI010000275.1:0-9892 GCA_036522155.1 Streptosporangiaceae bacterium | reverse complement strand
GTCCACCGACGTGCTGCCCGCCATCGGCCGCGCCGCGCCGCTGCTGGCCGCGCTGCCCTCCCAGTGGGGGCACGGCGACTGGCATCCGTCCAACCTCACCTGGGATGGCAGCGGCCCGGGCGCGCAGGTGGCCATGGTGATCGACTTCGGCCTGGCCAACCGCACCTTCGCGGTCCACGACCTGGCCGTCGCGCTGGAGCGCAGCGCGTTCGGCTGGCTCGATCTCGCTGACTCCGGCCGGGCCGGCGCCGATCTGGCCGCCATCGACGCGCTGCTGGACGGCTACCAGTCGGTCCGGCCGCTGGCGCCCGCCGAAGCGGCCGCGCTGCCGGAGGTGCTGCCGGTCGCGCACGTCGAGTACGCGCTGTCCGAGGCCGAGTACTTCGCCGCCGTCGTCAGCGCGCCCGCGCTGGCCGACCTGGCCTATGACGGCTACCTGCTCGGCCACGCCCGGTGGTTCGCCGGGCCGGATGGCGCGGCCGCCCTCGACCATCTGCGGGGCCAGATTTCACCAAAAATATCCCGATAATTGGGGGCCGCCGGGGCTCTGCAAACGTTATCAGGCGTGCCATATTGGGCGTGCCATCCATCACCGGCGAAAGGTGGTTCCCATGCGTTACCGGACATTAGGAACAGGGCTGGCGGTCGCCACCGCCCTGCTCCTCACGGCCAGCCCGGCGCTCGCCGCCAGCGGCTGGACCCTCGTCCCGGCCCCCCCGACGGGGCAGAACGCCTTCCTGTCCGGCGTCGCCGCACAGTCCGACACCAACGCCTGGGCGGTGGGCGCCTCGAATGGGCGCGCCTACACCGGCCTCGGCTCGAAGGCGCTCATCGACCACTGGAACGGCAGTGCCTGGTCACAGGCGACCGCACCCACCATCTCCGGGTCGGCCGACCTCTACGCCGTCAGCTCCAGCGGAGCCAATGACGCCTGGGCGGTGGGCTACTACCGGATCCAGCGGTACACCTTCTACCCGCTCGCCCTCCAGTGGAACGGCTCGGCCTGGTCGGTCTCGGCCAGCGCCACCTCGGCCCTGCCCGGGGACACCGTCCTGCAGGGGGTGACCGACATCAGTCCCACCGACGCGTACGCGTTCGGCAACAACAGCCCGGCGGCCAGCGGTGAGCTCGGGCAGTGGAACGGGACCAGCTGGTCGCGGGTGACCTATCCGCTGCCGACTAACACCGGCTACGACACGACCCTGAACGCGATCTCCGCGGACAGCCCCAGCGACGTCTGGATCATCGGCGAGTACCTGGACCAGATCGGCTCCGCGCTGCGCTGGGAGACCTTCTCCGATCACTGGAACGGCACGAGCTGGAGCGTCGTGCCGATGCCGCTGGTCAGCAGCGGATCCGACACCCTCGACGTCTACCAGATCAACGCGATGGACGTGATCAGCTCCACCAACATCTGGGCGGTCGGCGGCAGCGGTGACAACGCCAGCCCGTACGGCGGCACGCCCAGCAAGACGCTGATCGAGCACTGGAACGGCTCGGCCTGGAGCCTGGTGTCGAGCCCATCCCCCGGCACGAACGGCGACCTGACCGGGGTCACCGAGAGCGGCACGAGCAACGTGTGGGCGGCCGGGCTGGACACCCCGTCCGGCGCCTCCCAGCCGCAGACGCTGACCATGAACTGGAACGGCACGAAATGGACGACGGTCGCGAGCCCGGACCAGGGCAGCCCGAGCGTGCTGTCGGACGTGTCCACCACCCCCGGCGCCGCGATCGTCCAGGCGGTCGGCTACAGCGGCCTCACCGGTTCCTTCAACCCGATCGCCATGCAGAACGGATAGCTCCGCGCTGATCACGGCTTCGTCCCGCGGGCATCCGCGGCAGACGGGGCGCTGCTGACACGGGTGCTCCCGGATGGGTTCTGACCCCGTCCGGGAGCACCTCAGAATTTCCGGCGAATTGTTGTTGGCGTGGCGGCGGGCGCCGGCTCATACCGGTGTCCGCACTTTCGCTGGAAGGGAAACTTCGATGAAGACTCTCCTGATCGCCACGCTGGCCGCCGCTGGCCTGGCCGTCTGCGCCTGCACCGGCCACGCCACCCCGCGCCCGACGGAAACGGTGACCGTCCACGCTTCCACGGCCGCCACCACCCAGCCGAGCACGCCCGCTCCGGGCGGCCAGGGCGGCCAGACCCAGTCGGGTCAGTCCGGCCAGTCGGGCCAGACCCAGTACGGTCAGTACGGTCAGTATGGCCAGGGCGGCCAGCCGCAGCAGTCGCCCGTGGTGCCGCCAGGAGCGCCGCCCGGCTGCCTGTCCCGCTACCTGTACGCGAAGCCGGGGCTCATCCAGGGCACATCCACCCGCACCTACCTGGTGGTCCAGTTCAAGAACCTGGACAACGTCCCGTGCAGCCTGTACGGCTACCCGGGGGTGGCGCTGGACACCGGCCTGCCGGTCCACCAGATCGGCCGGCCGGCCGCGGAGGACCCGGCCACACCGCGGGAGCTGGTCATCCTGCAGCCGCACCGGTGGGCCAACGCGCTGCTGACGATCGCGAACGCGCACAACTACCCGCCGGCCACCTGCCACGTCATCACCGCGAGCGGCATCCAGGTCATCCCGCCGAACCAGTCCATCCCGCTCTACATCCCCTTCAACACCCAGACCTGCAAGAACATCGTCACCATGACGGTGGGCGCCGTCCGCCCCGGGCGCGCCGGCAGCGTCTGACCTACCACCCTTCCGGGCGATCCGGAGGCGGCCTCCCGCACACCAGGAGGCCGCCTCCCTGCGGTGCCAGCCGCCACCCGGCGGCGGCACCCTCAGCTTGCTGATGCGGTCCACGAGTGGGCGGCGACATAGATTCCCCGTTACCGCCGGGGCGGCTGGCCGGTGGCCCGGGGCATCCGCGCAGCGCCGGCGGTGCCCCCCGTAGGGTGAGCCTGGATGATGGTCATGGGCGCGTACCGGTGACGGCGGGGGCGGGCCAGGCCCCGCCGCGGCGCGGAGCGGGCCGGCCACGGGCGGGCCGCGACGGACCAGAGGATCAGGCGGCGGACAAGTCCCGGCTGACCGCGCTGGAGGGGCTGGCCGCGCTGTCGCTGGACGCGCTGTCGTCGGTAGCGTACGGCCCCGAGGCGATCACCGTCGTGCTGGTCGCCGCGGGCACCACCGGCCTCGCCTACACGCTGCCGGTGACGGGCGCGATCGCCGTCCTGCTGGCCATCCTGGTGATCTCCTACCGGCAGGTGATCGCCGCGTTCCCGAACGGCGGCGGCGCCTACGCGGTGGCCCGCACCCACCTGGGCCGCCAGCCCAGCCTGGTCGCCGCCGCTTCCCTGATCATCGACTACGTGCTCAACGCCGCGGTCGGCGTCTCGGCCGGGATCGAGGCGCTGACCTCGGCCTTCCCGGTCCTGTACGGGGCGCGGGTCTGGCTCTGCCTGGCCGCGCTCGCCCTGATCACCGGGGCCAACCTGCGCGGGGTGGCCGATTCGGCCCGGGTCTTCATGGTGCCCACCATCTTGTTCATCGCCGCGATCGGCCTGGTGATCGTGGCCGGGCTGCTCCGTGCCCATCCCGCGGTCGCGCCCGGCCACCCGCCGTACCAGGCCACCGAGGCGGTCGGCATCCTGCTCCTGCTGCGGGCGTTCGCGTCCGGCTGCTCCGCGCTGACCGGCGTGGAGGCGATCGCCAACGCGGTGCCCTCGTTCCGCGCGCCGCGGGAGCGCCGGGCGCAGCACACCGAGGCCATGCTCGGCGTGATCCTCGGCGTCATGCTGATCGGGCTGGCCGTGCTGATCCGCAAATTCCACGTCGGCCCGGTCGCTGGCACCACCGTGCTGGCCCAGCTGACGGACGCGTCCATCGGCCACAACATGCTGTTCTTCGCCGTGCAGCTGACCACCCTGGTGCTGCTGACGCTGGCCGCGAACACCTCGTTCGGCGGTCTGCCGGTGCTGCTGAGCCTGCTGGCCAGGGACAACTTCCTGCCGCACCTGTTCTCCCTGAAGGCCGACCGGCAGGTGCACCGGTACGGTGTCGGCCTGCTCGCGCTGCTGGCCGCGGCGCTGCTGATCGGCGCCCGGGGTAACACCCAGGCGCTGGTGCCGGTGTTCGCCATCGGCGTGTTCGTCGGGTTCACCCTGGCCCAGGTGGGCATGGTCCGGCACTGGTACCTCAGCCAGCAGCCGGGGTGGCGATGGCGGGCGGTCGTCAACGGCGTCGGCGCGGTCGCCTCCGCCGCGGCCGCCGTCATCGAGCTGGCCAGCAAGTTCCTCCTCGGCGGCTGGCTGGTGGTGGTCACCATCCCGCTGCTGGTGCTGCTGTTCAGCCGCATCCACGTCACCTACGACCGGATCGGGGCGCTGCTGCACCCGGACGAGGTGCCGCCCCCGCCGCATCCGGAGCGCGCGCTGGTGGTGGTCCCCGTCGGCGGGCTGTCCCGGCTCACCGCGGAGGGCATCTCGGCCGCGCTGTCCCTCGGCGACGAGGTGACCGCGGTCACGGTCAGCTATGCCGATCCCGAGGACACCGAGGCGGACCATAGGTTCCGCGCCGAGTGGAACCGCTGGCACCCGGACGTCCGGCTGATCACCCTGCATACCCAGCACCGCTCGCTGGCCCCGCCGGTGGTGGACTACCTGCGCCAGCTCGAGCACAAGCACCCGCACCACCGGCTGGTGGTGCTGATCCCGGAGGTGCAGCCGGCCCGGCCGTGGCAGTGGATCCTGCACAACCAGCGCGGGGTGGTGCTGGAGCGGGCGATCCGCCGGGGCACGCGGGATGTGGTCATCTGCCGGCTGCGGTTCCGGCTCAGCACCTTGGGTGAGCCGGACTGAACCAGCGGCTGGTCACTGGCACCAGGCGACGCCGGCCAGGTCGGCCGCGGCGCGCAGGCCCCTGGTGGCACCCGGCGGCACCGGCGGCAGGATCAGGCAGTGGCAGCCGACACAGATCGCCCCCGAGTCGGCCAGCCGGTTGTTGCCGACCATCAGCGCCCGCCCGGGCGGGACCGCCAGCCGCTCGCAGGCCAGCAGGAACGGCTGCGGATCGGGCTTGGCCACCCCGATGTCGCAGGACAGCACGAACGTCGCGACGAACGCGTCCAGGCCGGCCGCCGCGTACCCGTCGGGGATGCTCCAGCCGGTATTGCTCACGATCCCGATCGGCAGCCCGGCGCTGGCGATCGACTTCAGGGTGGGCAGCGTGTCCGGGTACGGCACCATCGTCAGCGGGTTGGTCTTCCACTCGTCGTACATCAGGTCCGCCAGCCCCGGGGCGATCTCCTCGAACGGGGCGTACCCGGCCACGTAGGCGGCCCGGTGCTCGGCCCGGGACAGGTTGCGGCGCCGTTTTTCCGCCCACAGGGTGCGGCTGTGCTCGCGGGACCGGCGCCAGAACCGGGCGGCCTCCTCCTCGCCGATGTCCACGCCGAGCCGGCCGGCCAGCGTGCGCACCGCCGCCACCGGCGAGGTGCGGTGGGTCAGCGTGCCGCCGTTGTCGAACAGGACCGCCTCGTATCGCATCATCTCCGCCTATCCGTAGTACCGGGCGCCGATATGCAGGTGGTTCAGCACGAACGCGGCGGCCACCAGCGTGACGAGAATCGCGTACCCCCAGTAGTCGACCCGGGTGAGCTTGTGCACCCGCAGTGATCCGCGCCGGCGGCTGACCCCGAACCCGCGGGCGTCGGCGACCATCGCCATGGTCGTGGTGCCGCGCAGCGTGCTGACCAGCAGCGGCACCGTGATCAGCACCACGCAACGGGCCACCCGCCGGACGTAGTCCGGCCAGCGGGTGAACTGGAACCAGCGCGGCCGGGACAGGTCGTAGCCGCGGAGTTCGACCGCCCGCAGCACCAGCGTGGTCCGGGAGATCATCTCCGGCAGGAACCGGAGCGCCGCGGTCAGCGCGAAACCGACCTGCGGCGGCGCGCGGAACCGCTCGAACGCCCAGGTGAAGTCGCCAACATCGGTGCTGACCAGGATCAGCATCGAGGTCGACACGGTGACAAGCACCCGCGCCGTCTGCTCCAGCCCGAAGATCATGCCGTAGGTGGTGATGCCCGGGGAGCCCAGCCACGCCATCGTCCACGGGAACTTGTACAGGAAGTGGATCGGCGGGTTCGGCAGGTAGTACATGCCCTGCCCCCAGAAGCCGACCAGCGCCGGGCCGATGACCATCACCATCAGCACCCTGATCCGCTGCCGCGACGGCCGGAGCCAGACCCAGGGCAGCAGGCTCAGCGCAAACACCCCCAGCATCAGCTTCCAGCTCAGCAGGATGCTGAGCACCCCCATGGCGACCGGCCAGAGCACCTTCAGCCGCGGGTCCAGCCTGTGCAGCGGGGTGTCCTTGGCCTCGTAGGTGACCAGTTCGCGCAGCCCGCCCAGGCCGACCAGCTTGATGAACATCACCGGCAGGATCATCGGCACCGCGAATATAAGCAGGTAGGCGATGACGGTCTGGGCGAACAGCGAGTGCATCATGACCGGAGCGCCTCCGCGGCGGTGGCATCCGGCCGGGGCGCCGCGTGCGCGCGCACCGCGGTGGCCAGTTCGTCCACCGTGAGCAGCACCTCGCCGCAGCCGTCACCCAGCAGGCCGGCCTGCAGCCGGGCCAGCGGTGGCGCCAGCACGCCCCACCGGGCCAGTTCGCCGGTGCGGGCGAAGACCTGCCGGGCCGGGCCGTCCAGCCGGACCTTTCCTTCCCCGAGCACGATCACCCGGGCGGCCCGGCTGGCCAGCCCGCGGATGTCGTGAGTGACCGTGATCACGGTCAGCCCGGTGTGCTCCCTGACCCGTTCCAGCAGTCGCAGGAACGCCCGCATGTGGTCGGCGTCCTGGCCGGTGGTCGGCTCGTCAAGCACCAGCACCCCGGGCGCCCCGACCAGCAGGGCGGCCAGCGCGAGCCGCTGCCTGCCACCCTGGCTCAGCTCCCACGGGCTGGCCTCTTCCTGGCCGGCGAAGCCGAAGAACTCGATCGCGCCCGCCACGTCCAGCACCGGGTCGGGCGGCAGGGCCCGGAACCGGGTGCCGAACTCAAGCTCCTCCTTGACCGTCTCGGCGAACAGCATCTCGTCGGCGGCCTGCAGCAGCAGGGCCACCTGGGCGGCATGCTCAAACACCTTGCCCGGCCGGATCGGCTGGCCACGGAACTCGACCACCCCGCTGCTCGGCGCGGCGAGGCCCACGGTCAGGCTGATCAGCGTGCTCTTGCCAGACCCGTTGGCGCCGATCAGCGCGGCCCACTCGCCCTCGGCCACGGACAGGGTCACGTCGTCGACCGCGCGCACAGCGCCGAACTGGACGCTGACCCCCTCCCAGGACAGCACCGGCGGCCCGGCGGCCGGCACCGGCCCGTCCGGCACCACGGGCCCGCCCGAGACCGCTGGCCCGCCCGGTGGCGCCAGTGCCCCTGCCGCACCGTTGCCGCGGGCCCGGCTGGCCGCCGCCCGGGCCAGCGCGGCCGCGAACCAGCCGCCGCGCAGCACGCCGACCGCGCCCTCGACCGACAGCGGCGCGCCCGCCGGGAAGGCCCCGGGCACGGCGTGGCCGAGCCGGACCAGGTCGGGCACGCCCACCCCGAACCGCGCCCACGGGGTCTCGTCGGCCCAGGCGTCCCGCGGCGGCTGGTCCAGGATGATCCGCCCGTCGTCCATCAGCACCACCCGGTCGGCCCACGGCGCGACCTCGTCCACCCGGTGCTCGATGACCACGATGCCGGTGTCCCCGGCGCTGGCCAGCCGCCGCAGGGTGGCCAGCACCTCCTGGGCGCCGACCGGATCCAGGTCGGACAGCGGCTCGTCCAGGACCAGGATGGCCGGCCGCATCGCCAGCGTGGCGGCGATCGCGGTCCGCTGCTTCTGCCCACCGGACAGCGTCACCACCGCCGCCTGCCGCATCCCGGCCATGCCGGTGACCTCCAGGCACCAGTCCACCCGGGCCGCGATCTCCGGCTGCGCCAGCGCCAGGTTCTCCGGCCCGAACGCCACCTCGGACTGCACGGTCTGGTTGATCAGCTGCTGGTTGGGGTTCTGGAAGACCAGGCCGACCAGCTGTGAGGCCTCGTGCGGCGCCAGCCCGGACAGCACCCGCTCGCCGAAGCTCACCTGGCCGCGCAACTCGCCGTGCACCCGGGACGGGATGAGGCCCGCCAGCACCAGCGCCAGGGTTGACTTCCCGCAGCCGGAGGCGCCGGTGATCAGCACCACCTCGCCCGGCGCCACCGCCAGATCGACATGCCGCAGCGCGGCCCGGGCCGCGCCCAGGTAGGCGAACGACACGTCCTGCGCGGACAGCCCGGCGCTGGCGGTCACGGCCAGCCGTTAAACCTTCGATGCCGAGCGATCGGCGTGCCGCGCCCGCTCCTGCCGGGCCGCCGCCTCCCGGCGCACCACCAGCAGCCACATCACCACGCTGGCGGCGATCAGGAACCCGGACGAGATCAGCACCACCTGACCGTCGGTCAGGACCAGGTTCGAATTACCGGTGAAGGTGTTCTGGTCGCCGGGGTGGTAGTGGGTCACGGTCATGTACAGCCCGTCGGCGAGCAGCAGCAGCGACAGCACCGTGAACACCCAGGCCGCCCGTTTCATGACACACCTCCGCCGCTGGTGACCTCCTGGTCGGTTTCCTCCGCGCTATCGCCGAATGGGTCGGCGGTGACGGTGGCCCTCGCCCGCCTGGCGCCGAGCGAGGGCATCACCGACACCGCGACCCGGTGTGCCAGCGGCGCGCTGATGGCTGCTTCGATGCCGTTGAACAGCCCGTTCGTCCAGGTGTCGTTCCACATCTGCAGCCAGGTGTAGAACTGCGCGTTCAGGTAGGGGTCGAAGCTCCAGTCGGTGAGGAAGGAGTTCGGGCCGCCGCGCAGCACACCGATGAAGAACCCGTCGATCACCATGGTCAGCCGGCGCGCGCCGGGCCCGAACACGCGCCCGCCACGGGCGACGATGTACATGTCGCAGAAGATCCCCTGGGTGAGCCCGTCGGTCCAGTCCAGCGCGCCGTGCCCGCTGCCGAACAGCAACTGGGCGAGCAGGTAGTTGACGAACACCATGGCCGTGACGCAGCCCGGCTTGCGGACCAGCGCCACCCCGACCATCAGCAGGAACATGTACGGCAGGTCCTGGATCTGCAAGAAGTCCGCACCCGGGATCGGGTTCAGCAGCGGCCCGATGAACTGGTCGCCGATGATGTTGTCGTAGACCTCGAGCAGCACGCCGAGCGCGGCGACGATGAGGATGTCCTGGGTGGTCCACCGCTGGAAGCGCTTGGAGCGCAGCGCGGCCCACAGCACGATGCCGACGCCGGCGATGCAGACCGCCCAGACTATCCAGTACCAGAAGGCATTCCATCCGGGCGAGAGCCGGATGGTCGAATTCGCGAGCAAAGCGATCGGGGTGCCCATTCCGCGCCTCCAGATGCGCGTTGAGGCCAGCTCGGGACCGTACGCGCGGACGACATGGGCACCATGGCCGCGATTTCATTCAAGTTCCGCCGCCGTCACCGGGGCAAGGCCGGGTCACCGTTCTTCACGGAAAGTTCATCCGGCCGGTGATCAGGGGCTCAGCGGCCCGGCGAACGCCGCCGCGTCACTGCGGCACGAGGCGTTGGCGCTGATCCCGCCATAGTCATGGGCCAGGCTGGTCACCGGGCGCCCCGACGAGGCCGGGTGGGCGGCCGGGGCCAGGGCGGTGAAACTGGAGCCAACGATCAGATCCAGCCCGCCCGGTCCCAGGCTGGGGACCTGTTCCGGCTGGGCCCCGCTGAGCTGGCTGCTGAGGGCCTTCACCGCGGGCAACTGAGCCGCGGTGCCGTACTCGATGACCGAGTTGGTGTAGCCAAAGCTGGCGGCGTCACCGGTGCCAGTGATCTGGAACCCGCGGCTGGCCAGGGCGGCGGCCACCTGGCCCGCCTGCCCGGCGACG
>DATDGI010000274.1:0-5215 GCA_036522155.1 Streptosporangiaceae bacterium | reverse complement strand
ACCACCGCGAGCGCGGCAACCAGCAGCACCCCAATGGCCAGCGCCCATAGCCAGCTGATCAGGAGTCGCGGCCATTGATGGACAGTCTTCTGAGCCATGGACCCCTCCCCAGAGCCAACCCTACCTATGCAGGAAAGCACGGATAAAATGGCAAGATTGCGCACGGCTACTTCTTCAGACGCTTTGGGTCGCCAGTGGGATTACCGTCATCACCTGGCACACATTGGCGCCGTGGATTGGCTTCCCGTGAGTGGGACTGCGGGGCCTGGCGAATTCGGGGCGTAATCAGGACGATGCCAATGCCGTGACCTGGGCGGGAATCTGCCTTAACCGGCCACAGGATCCAGATACCAGGAGTTCTGGTGCCGCGTCAGCGGATGGCTGGCCCGCGCCGCTAACCGCCAGCTGGCCAGTCGTGCACCGGTTCGTTGGTGTGCATGTGGTCGATGTAGCGCTGGGTCATCAGCCGCAGCGCCTCCTGGCGGCCGGCCCCGTCGCCTTCGCTGGCCGCGACCTCGCCGATCTGCCAGGTGGCGCCGTTCTGGCCGGTCAGGCAGCGCTGCTCGATGATGCCCAGCAGGCGCTGGGTATGGGCCGGGCCGACACCCCAGCTGTTGAGCCCCTCCCGGGCCAGTGGCAGCAGGCGCCGCAACACCAGCTCGCACACCGGCACGTCACCCAGGCCGGGCCAGTAGAGCTGTGAGTCCAGGCCGTCCCGCGCCGCCGTATGGAGGTTCTCGGCCGCGGTCGCGAAGGACATCTGGGTCCAGATCGGCCGCTCGTCCTCGACGAGGGCACGCACCAGCCCGTAGTAGAAGGCCGCGTTCGCCAGGACGTCCGCGACCGACGGGCCGGCCGGCAGAACCCGGTTCTCCACCCGCAGGTGAGGCGTGCCGTCCACGACGGCGTAGACAGGGCGGTTCCAGCGGTAGATCGTCCCGTTGTGCAGGCTCATCTCGGCAAGCTGCGGGCAGGTGCCACGGTCGAGCTCGGCCAGCGGGTCCTCGTCCTCGCAGATGGGCAGCAGCGCCGGGAAGAAGCGGATGTTCTCCTCGAACAGGTCGAACACCGACGTGATCCAGCGCTCGCCGAACCAGACCCGGGGCCGGACGCCCTGGTACTTCAGCTCGTCCGGCCGGGTGTCCGTGGCCTGCTCGAACAGGGTGATCCGGGTCTCGTGCCACAGCTGCCGGCCGAACAGGAACGGCGAGTTGGCGGCCAGCGCGACCTGGACACCCGCGATCGCCTGGGCGGCGTTCCAGTAACTCGCGAAGGCTTCGGGTGAAACCTGGACATGCAGCTGGACGCTGGTGCAGGCGGCCTCGGGCGTGATGCTGTCCGCGTGGGTGAGCAGCCGCTCGGCGCCGTCGATCTCGATGCGCATGTTCTCCCCGCGCGCGGCGAAGATCTGCTCGTTGAGCACCTTGTAGCGCTCGTTGGCCGACAGGATCCCCTCGTGCATCTGATCCTCGGCCAGCGTCGGGAGGATGCCGATCATGACCAGGCGGCTGCCGGTGCTGCGGGCCTTGGCGTCGGCGGCGTTCAGGCTGGCGCGGACCTCGGACTCCAGATCCGCCAGCGCGCCGCCGTCAAGCTGGCGGGGCGGCACGTTGATCTCCAGGTTGAACTGCCCGAGTTCGGTCGCCCAGGCCGGGTCGGCGATCGCGTCCAGCACATCGGCGTTGCGCATGGACGGCTCGCCGTCGGCGTCGACCAGGTTCAGCTCGATTTCCAGGCCGACCTGCGCCGGGTCGTCCTCGAACCGGGATTCGCGCAGCATCCGGGCGAACACGTCCAGCGAACGCTGCAGCTTGTCCCGGTACTTGCGCCGGTCATCGCCGCTGATCTTGATGGCCTGGATGTCACGACCCATGGGGCTCCGGCTCGGTCAGACAGGAGACCACGCACCCGCATGGTCACTTTCCTGCCCAGGTTCGCACGCCACCGGGTGCTGGCGCCAGGTAGGCCACGTCCTGAGCCGCCATTGTCTCCGCCGCGGGGAGCAGGCACGATGTGCGAGTGATCGGGGCATCGCGGGCACAGGCGGACGATGGCGTCGCGGCCTTCTGGGTGCCCGATCCTGAGCACAGGCTGGCCGGGGTACGGCTGCACCCGGACGTGCCGGTCGGTGACGGCCAGCTCGACTTCCGGCCCAGCGGCGATGGGTGGCGGCTGACCGTTGGCCGGCCACCGGTCAGCCGGATGGAATACCTGGTCGAGCTGCGCTACCCCGGCGGCGGTAGCACGACCGTGACCGATCCCGGCAACCCGCGGCAGGTTCCCGGTGCGTTCGGGCCCAAGAGCGTCATTGAGTTTCCCTCTTACACCCCGCCCGGCTGGCTCACCGGCCCGGCCGAGCCGGGCCGCACCCGGACCTTGGACGTGGCCGTGCCCGCGCTCGGCGCGGCGGTTTCGGTGATCACCTGGTCCCCGGCCGGCGTCGAGGACGAAGAGCCGCTGCCGCTAGTCGTTGTGCATGACGGGCCTGAATACGACACGCTGGCGAGCCTTACCCGCTACCTGTCGGCGGGCGTGACCGGGGGATGGCTGCCGCGGCTGCGGGCCGCGCTGCTGGCCCCGGGCCCGCGGGACCGCTGGTATTCCGCCAATTCCCGGTACGCCCGCGCGCTGCGGTTCGCGGTGACCCCGGCGCTCACCGGCACGCTGGCGACCACCGTCCGGGTCGGGATGGGTGCCAGCCTGGGCGCGCTGGCCATGCTGCATGCCTACTGCCGCCATCCGGACGCGTTCGACGCGCTGTTCCTGCAGTCCGGCAGCTTCTTCTCCCCGCGCTTCGACGCCCGAGAACGGCGGTTCCCCTACTACCAGCGCATTGCCGCCTTCGTCGCGGGGGTGCACGACGGGGCCCTGCCGGATCGGCCAGTGCCGGTCACGCTGACCTGCGGCGTGATCGAGGAAAACGCGCAGAACAACCGCGGCATGCTGGAGGCGCTGCGGGCCGGCGGTTACCCGGCCGAGCTGCACGAGGTCCTGGACGGGCACAACTACACGGCCTGGCGGGACGCGCTCGACCCGCACCTGACCCGGCTGCTCCGGCAGGTGGGCCGGTGAACCGGGAGGTGGCCGAGCTGTGGTCGGGCGCCATCGGCGCTGCGGGCACCATCATCCGTTACGGCCACTGGGGCCGGGCGGTGCTGGTCTTCCCATCCGAAGGGGGGAGGGCCTGGGACTTCGAGAACAACGGGATGGTCGGCGCGGTGGCCGGGCTGATCGACGCGGGCCGGCTCAAGCTCTACTGCGCCGACAGTTTCGACGATCAGTCCTGGTCCAACCAGGCGATCCCGCTGGAGGAACGGGCCCGGCGGCACGGCCATTACGAGTCCTGGATTCTTAACGAGGTCACCGGCTGGATCGACGCCGATTGCGGCGGCACCGTCGAGGTGGCGACGCTCGGGTGCAGCCTGGGTGCCTACCACGCGGCGAATTTCGCGCTCAAGCGGGCCGACAAGTTCCCGCTGGCGATGTGCTTCTCCGGCAACTTCGACCCCGCGTCGTGGGACGGATGGGGTGAGCGCGGCGCCGAAGCCTACTTCAGCAACCCGCTCGACTACGTCGGGCACCTGCACGGCGACCACCTCGACTGGCTGTGCAGCCGGGTCAGCCTCCTGCTGGTCTGCGGTCAGGGCCAGTGGGAGGACACCACCGGGTCGCTGGCCAGCACCCGGCGGTTCGCCGAGCTATTGGCCAGCAAGGGCATCCGGTGCGAACTTGACCTGTGGGGCCACGACGTGCCGCACGACTGGCCGTCCTGGCGCGCACAGTTCGCCCATCACATGCCGCGATTCTGCTGACCGCCGATGCCGCTGATCACCGATGTGCTGAACGACCGGAGGGCCGAGTGAGCGAGACGAGGCACCTCATCGGGCTGCTGCTGGGGACCGAGGAGGACTGGCCGGCCGCGTTCGAGGAGATCCTGCGGCGGATCGGCCCGGTCACGGGCGCCGGCGGCACCCGGCACAGCTTCGACTGCGAGCGGATCACCATCGAGCCGTTCAGCCTGCGCGACCGGCCCCGCTACCACCTGGTCATCGACCGGCTCGCGTACTGGTACTACCACCCGCGGGAATGGCTGAAGAAGGTCGCGCTGATGGACGGCGTCTACCTGCTGAACAGCCCGTTCACGTTCCAGTCGATGGAGAAGCACGCCGCCTACTGCGCCATGATGCGGCTCGGTCTCAAGGTCCCGGAGACGGTGCTCGTGCCGTACAAGAACCCGGTGGACAACGCCCGTTACGCGTACACCGCGGCCCGGTACAACCGGCCGTTCGACCTGGACGCCATCGCCCAGCGGATCGGCTATCCGCTGTTCATGAAGCCCTACGATGGCGGCGCCTGGCGCGGCGTCTCCCGCATCCGTGACCGGGCCGAACTGCACGCCGCCTACAACGCCAGCGGCGAGATGCTCATGCACCTGCAGAAGGCCATCGACGGCTACGACGCCTTCGCCCGGTCGCTGTCGGTCGGCGCCGAGACGATGGTCATGCGGTTCCAGCCGGACCAGCCCATGCACCTGCGGTACGCGGTCGACCACGGCTTCCTGGCGCCGCCGGCCGGGGCCGAGGTGGTGACGATCGGGCGGCTGGTCAACGCGTTCTTCCGGTGGGAGCTCAACTCGTGCGAGACCCTGGTGAAAGACGGTGAGGTCTACCCCATCGATTACGCCAACGCCTGCCCGGACCTGGCCCTGACCAGCCTGCACTACTACTTCCCGTGGGCGGTGAGGGCGCTGGTCAAATGGTGCGTGTTCGTGCGGGTGACGGGCCGGCGGCCGAATCTCGACCTGGAGACAGGCAAGTTCTTCGCGATCGCCGACCAGGCCGGTGCATCCTATGCCGACAAGCTGGCGGCGTATGGCGAGCTGGCGGACGCCTACTTCGAGGCGCCGCGGTACCAGGAGTTCTGCGCGAGCCGGCTGCCGCATATCGACGAGGTCGTGCTGGAGTGGGCCGCCGGCCCGGACTTTGACCGGCTGCTGGTGGAGACGGTCCGGTCGGCGTATCCCGCCCACGAGCACGACCAGTTCATCGCTCACCTGCGGGGACTGGTGGGTCTGTGGGTCAGCGACGAGAGCGCCCGCCTGCGGGGTTGATGCGGGTGCCCATGGACTAAGCGGCCGGCCATCAGGCTGGCGGCGCGTTCACCTGCGTCGCCCCAGATGGCCGGGGCTGAGGTTCAGCCACGTGTCGCAGAGATG
>DATDGI010000273.1:0-2489 GCA_036522155.1 Streptosporangiaceae bacterium | reverse complement strand
GGTGGCCAAGGCGGTGATGTGGAACTCCAAGTTGGTGCTTCTGGACGAGCCCACCGCCGCCCTCGGGGTGGTGCAGACCCGGATAGTGCTTGACCTGATCGAACGGCTCAGGGACCGCGGGTTGGCGGTGATGGTGATCTCCCACAACCTCAACGACGTCTTCGAGGTCGCGAACCGGATCGCGGTGCTGTACCTGGGACGGATGGTGGCCGAGGGGCCGGCTGCGGACTTCGACCGGCAGAGCGTGGTGGAGTACATGACGACGGGTAGCTCCAACGGGCGGCCGTTCGAGCCTGCCGGATCCGCCAGTGGCGAGGGCTGAGCCCATGGCCTGGACCGGGGAACGCCAGTGACCGCGGACTCCGGCGAGACCCCGGCCGGGACGGCGGACGCCAGCGTGGTGGTCGACCTCACCGCCGCCCCTGAGGTCGCCGCGGCCGACGTCCCACCCGAGCTCGTCGCCCAGTCGCTGGGCCAGTACCTGCGGGCCTGGCGGCTCCAGGTCCGCAGTGGCAACAGCGGTGTCCTGCCCGTGGTCCTGGCCATGGTGCTGGTCGCCATCACCTTCGAGATAATTACCCCCGAGCACGCCTTCCTGCGGCCGAGCAACCTCGTCTACATCTTCGGGCTGAGCACCGTGTACATGATGCTGGCGATGGCTGAGACCGTTGTCCTGCTCCTGGGGGAGATCGACCTCTCGGTCGGCGCGGTCGCGCTTGTCGGCGGGGTGATCGCCTTCAAGCTGGTCCAGCACCCCGGGCCGGGCTGGCCGTGGTGGGCAGCGTCGCTCGCCGCGCTCGCTGGGTGCGGCCTGATCGGTGCGCTCCAGGGGACGCTGACTGCCCGGCTCAGGATCCCATCCTTCGTCGTTACCCTGGGTGGGTTCCTCCTTTTCTCGGGAATCCTCGTCGTCGTCCTCGGCGGGGCCAACGGCTTCTTGACCGTCAGCGCTGCGGTGCCCAACCAGCGCGTCATTTACTACATGGTCCAGGGGGTGATCACCCCCGTTGCCGGCTGGGTAGCCCTGGCGGTGGTGGTCGGGGCCGCTGGCGCGGCCCTCTCGCTGCGCGCGGCCGCGAGGCGACGCCAAGGCCTGGTGGCTCCCCCGGCGGGCGTGACAGCAATCAGAATCGCCCTGATGGCCCTGGTCGGGGTAGCTGTCATGGCCATCTGCACGGTCAACCGCGGTACGCCCCTGGTGGCGGTGCGGGGGGTTCCGTGGGTGATCCCGATCGTCCTCGTCGTCCTTGGCGCCTGGACGCTCCTGCTCCAGCGGACCCGATTCGGCCGCTACGTCTATGCGATCGGTGGCAACCCCCAAGCGGCCAGCCGCGCCGGCGTCAGCCTCGCCGGCATCCGCACCTGGGGGTTCGCGTTGTGCTCGGCGACCGCCGGCCTCGGCGGCATACTGCTCGGTTCCTTTTTCTTCGGTGAGTACAGCACCAATACCGCGGACCCCGGTCAGCTCGTCCTGTACGCGGTCGCCGCCGCCGTCATCGGCGGGGTCAGCCTCTTCGGTGGCCGGGGCAAGGCAATCCACGGTGTTCTCGGCGGCCTGCTCATCGGCGGCATTGCCTACGGCGTGTCCCTTCTCAGCCTGGGTACATTGGCCACGCCGCTGGAATACATCGTGCCGGGCGTCGTGCTTCTGGCCGCAGTGGCGGTTGACGTGCTGTCACGGCGCGGGACCGGGAGCGTGACCCGTGTCTGACCTCCCCGTGACCGCGGACTCGGGAGAGACCCCGAGCGGGACGGCCGACGCCAGGATGGTGGTCGACCTCACCGCCGCCCCTGAGGTCGCCGCGGCCGACGTCCCGCCCGAGCTCGTCGCCCAGTCGCTGGGACAGTACCTCCGGGGCTGGTGGCTCCAAATCCGCAGTGGCAACAGCGGTGTCCTGCCGGTGGTCCTGGCCATCGTGGTGGTCGCCGTCAGCTTCCAGGTCGCGAACTCGCAGTTCCTGTCGGCGCTGAACCTGGTCAACCTCTTCGAGCAGAGCGCCGTCTACATGGTGCTGGCGATGGCTGAGATCTTCGCCCTGCTGCTCGGAGAGATCGACCTCTCCGTCGGCCTGGTCATGGCGTTTGGCAGCGTCGTGGTCGCTCAGCTTGTGCAGCCGACCGGCGCTGGCTGGCCGTGGTGGGCGGCGATCATAGTGGCGTTGCTGGCTTGCTCCGCGGTTGGCGCCATCCAGGGAACGCTCGTCGCCCGGCTGAGGATGCCGTCGTTCATCGTCACTCTCGGCGGGCTGCTGATCCTGGAGGGCGTGGGGATCATCTTCCTCCGCGGGGCGCTCGTCGGCATCGGCAACTCCCAGTCCACCAACGAGGTCGTCCTCTACGACATCTTCTACGGACAGTTCGACCCGGTGGTCAGCTGGATCTTGCTGGCCGTGCTGGTCGGAGCCGCTGGCACGGGGCTCTGGCTGCGGGACGCCCGCAAACGCCGCCACGGCCTGGAGACTCCGCCGCGCAGCCTCACCGCCCTGAAG
>DATDGI010000272.1:0-17410 GCA_036522155.1 Streptosporangiaceae bacterium | reverse complement strand
ATGGCCTGGTAGTTGGCGTTGGCCTGGTCCATGCCGAACAGCGAGTCGTTCTCGCCCTGGATGAGCAGGGTGGGGGCGCGCATCTGGCTGGCGACGCTGGCCGGGCTGGACCGCAGCAGCAGCGAGATGGCCTGCGGGGTGGGCCGGCCGGTGGCAGCGAGCTGCTGGTAGATGGCACAGATCTGGGGCTGGAACCGGCCGCACAGGGCGGACCGGCCCAGCCCGGCCGGTGGCAGCGCGGGGCCCGGCCCGGCGGCCGGCTGGCTGGTGCTACCGGCCTGGCCGGCCGGGGCGGGCAGGGCGCCGCCGCTGGCGCCGAACCCGACCGCGCCCTGGGTGAACAGCAGGCCGGCCCACTGCCGCTTGAAGACGCCGCCCACCGGGCCGCCGCCCGCCCCGTTCGGGAACAGGGCGGTGGCCAGGTTGTTCCAGGTGCTCTGGGCGACGACCGCGTCGATCCGGTGGTCATAGGCGGCGGCGAGCAGCGCGATCCCGCCGCCGTAGGACCCCCCGGTGATGCCGACCCGCGGGTCGCCCGGGTGGTCGAGCATCACCCGCGGCTGCCGGGCGAGCCAGCTGACGAGCTGCTCGACGTCCTTGACCTCGTAGTCGGGTGAGTCCAGCCCGATCTGCCCGGTCGAGGCGCCGAACCCGCGCGCGGACCAGGTCAGCACCGCGAATCCAGCCCGGGCCAGGTACTCAGCCTCAGGCTCGACCGCGTACTTGGTCTCCCCGAAGCCGTGCGCGAGCAGGATGGCGGGAACCTTGCCGTGCCCGGGCGGCAGGAAGAAGCTCGCGTCGAGAACCACGTGCTGGTTGTCCTGCGGCCCGTCCACGACCGCGATGCGCAGGTTGCGGATGGTCAGCGGGGCGGGCCTGGTCAGCGCGACGGCGAGCACGATGCCCGCGGCCACAAGCGCGGCAGCGACGATGGCCGCGACGATGGCCTTGGCAGGCGGGCGGCGGCGCAGTGCCATGGAAGGACGCTAGCAACCTCCGGCGGGTGCCCCGGCCAGCTTGGTGGCGTCGCGGATGACCAGTCCGGGGCGCTTGCGCTCGGCCAGCCCCCGGACGGTGTCCCAGCACTCGCCGCAGAAGGGATACGAGCATCCCCACGTCTCGGGCCAGAGCGCCTCGTGGAGTAAGTACAGCGTGCCGAGCTGCCCAAAGGTCACCACCACCGTGGCGAACAGGCCGAGGTCACGGTGGGCCCGGTTGCTGCACAGCGGCCGGCCTTCGGGGGCGGCCACGGTGATCTCGTCGAAGCCGGGCGGGTCCGCCCGCGGCTCCGGGATGAACCGGCCGCAGGCCACGCACGTGGGCGGCCCGGCGGAGACGTAACGGGCTGGGCCGGTCGGTTCGGCTGGGTCGGCCTGGTCGGCTTCGTCGCTCATCGCGCCCTTCCGGGTAGCCGGGCTGATAGTGGCAGCTCCAGGTAATCGAGTATACAGGTTAGATGGGTTATACCGGTAACCCGTCTAACCCGTATCTCCCATCAGATATGTTCTAGCTGGTCAGTTACGGTGACGGCGTGCGGGTTGATCACTTCGACGCCACGCCGCTGTACCTGCAGCTGGAGGCGATCCTGCGGCATGCGATCGAGTCGGGCGAGCTGCGGCCGCGTCAGCCGGTCCCGTCCGAGTCGTACCTGATGGGCGAGCACGGGGTGTCCCGTGGCACGGTCAGGCACGCGCTCCAGATCCTGCGCGATGACGGGCTGGTGAGGACCTTCCCCGGCCGCGGCACCTTCGTCGCCGACCGCAAGTAACGCCTGGTCAGCCGACCGGTCCGGGCGTACAGGCTTCCCAGCGCAGATCGGCAGCGCTAGCTTGTGCTGGTGACCCACTCGTGCCCGCATCTGACCGCTTTGCCGGGCCAGGCCCGGGCATGAGGGAGGAGACGGCGACCCGGACGCGGTCCGGGCACATGATCGCGTTGCTGCGGGGCCTGCGCGAGCCGGTCGTCGTGATCCTGCTGCTGATCGCGTACTTCACCGCCGCGTCCGGCAAGCCACTGGATGGCCTGCTCATGGCCATCGCCGCGGTGTGCCTGGCCTGGGACGCCGGCCACCGGTTGCGCCAGGCCGGGCAATCCGGTATAGACCTGGATCAGGCCTATGCAGACCCCGGCGCGGAGGGCCCGGCGACCAGCGCAGCGCCGCCGCTGTCCCGCCGCCGGCGTGCCACGGTCGCGACGGCCTGGCTGACGGCCGCGGTCAGCTACGTGCTCGTGGTCGGCTCCTTCATCCGTTACTCCTGGCCCGCCACGGCCGCGGTGCTCGGGCTGGGCTCGGTGGTGGTGGTGACCGGCTGGCGTGGCCCGCGCCGGCCCCGGCCCCGGCCGGTCAAGCCGTCGCGGGCGGGGGTGCTGCTGTGGCTGGCCGTGATCCTCGCGGGCTGCCTATGGGAACTGCAGGCGCTGCTGCAGCAGCCGACCCTGCTCGCCAGCTCCTACCCCCATCCGACCATCAGCACGCTGACCGATCCGGTGCTGGCCGGCTGGGCGGGCCGGTCGGCCCTGCTGGCGGTCTGGCTGCTGTTCGGCTGGTTCCTGGTGGAGCGATGATGCGATGAACAGCCACGATGTCACCGTCACCGGCTACCTGGTGGTGCTGGCTGCCGGAGTGACGCTGCAACTGCTCAGCCGTCGGCCCGGCAGCAAGATTCCGTCCCTCGGCGCGATCATCACCGCGGCGATGAGCAGCCGCACCCTGCGCGTGGCCATCCTGGTCGGCTGGGCCTGGCTGGGCCTGCACTTCTTCGCCCGCTAGCGCCCGCCAGCCCCCCCGTGGCCTGCTCCCGCTTCTTCCCCGTCACGTTCCATACGCTCCCCGCCGGCCAATGGCGGGGTGCCGGCTGGGGAGCGTTCGTCCGCTATCCGCAGTTGCTGTCGTCGGCCGCCGTGCCCAGCCCGCCCTTGGACTTCTCCTGGGCAGCCATCAGCAGCGGCATGATGGAGATCACATCCTCGCGTCCCTGCTGGGCACCGGCGGCCCAGGTCTCAGCCTCCCGGATCACCCGGGCTGCTTCGGCGTTCGCCCGGTCGGCCGCGTCCTTCCAGTACAGGATCTCGCGGACCATGCCCGCCCGGGCGCGGGCGATGGCGTCGTTGCGGCGGGCCAGGCCGTACCGCCACCCGATGACGGCACCGATGAACCCGCCCAGGATCAAGGTGAAGAGGACCATCTGGTCACCTCCCGCGGTCAGGAAAGCGGTCAGCCCGCTTCCGGTGGCCGCCGCCGGTAAATGGGTCGGTACCCCTCTTGCGCCCCCACGAGGCGGGGGTAATGTAAAGGATCATGCCGGGACTCCTCGTCCGATGCTTCTGAGGTGGAGCTTTCCGAAGTGGGCTCGGTGTGAATAGAGCTGGGCTGGCGGCGTCCGACCGTCGGCCCAGCGTCATGCTGGGCGTCATAACCCCTGCCGGGATGGCGAGATCCCGGTTGCGCCGCCCGCCGCAATAACGGCCGTCGGGCGGCGAGCGGAATGGCCTGGGAACGGCGGGCCTCTCGGCCAGGCCTCGAAGCCAGGCACCGGCTGCCTTGGGTATTCCGGTAGCAGGAACGGCCATAGCTGGCCGAAGACATACAGCGGGACCACTTCCTGGCGGTGCCCCCTGCCGATCATGCTGGTCCTCTGAGCTGGTGCCTCAATTTCATTGAACGACACGCCCGGCAATTCTGCAAGCTTCACTGTTGCTTGCAGGGTTAGCAACGGTGAAGGCTTCACTGTGGTGGGTATGAACGCTAAGTTACGAGCGAGCCCATCCACTGGGATCAGTCCATCCACCCAGGTCAGCCGCACCAAGCAGGTCGGCCCGGTCACCGCGGAAGGGCTCGCAGCCAGACGCATGCGAGGGTGAGAGGGAGCCACCAGGTTGCCTGACTACACCAGCCCGTCCGCCCGCGGCTGGAGGCTGGCCGCCGAGCTGCGCCGCCTCCGGGAACGCACCGGCATGAGCGGCATCGAGGTGGCCGAAAGGCTGGAATGGTCAGGCTCGAAGGTAAGCCGGATCGAATTGCAGCGCACCGGCGTCAAACGGGCCGACCTGGACAAGCTGCTGGACCTTTACGAAGTCGAAGAGCCCAACCGCGGTGAACTGCTCGCGCTCGCCGATGAGGCCGTCGGCAAGGGGCCGCTTGAAGCGGTGACGGCGGGATTCCCGGCCGAGTACGCGGAGTACGTCAAGGCCGAAGCTGAGGCCAGCTCGGTCTGGAACTGGGAGCCCCAGATCGTTCCAGGGCTTCTTCAGGTTCCCGAGTACTCCCGGGCGGTGATGGCGGGCATGCAATCGATGTTCGTTACTCCCCCGGGTGACGTCGAACGGCGGATCGAGGCCCGGTTGCTGCGCCAGCAGCGCCTCAGCGGTGAGCACCCGCTTGAACTGGCGGTGGTTATCGACGAGTCGGTGCTCCATCGAAGGTACGGGGAACCCGGGGTGATGCGACGCCAGCTGGAGCGATTGACGGCCGACTCACGACGGCCCAACGTGGACCTGCGGATCCTGCCGCTGGACGGCAGTCACCCCATTCACACCGGCGCCTTCGCCTATATGCGCTTCCCACGGATCCATCAAGTGACGATGCGGGATCTCGTCTCGGTAGAGCATCTCGACGGTAGTTACTACCTGGAAGAAGAAGCCGACACCCACCGGTATCTGGTGGCGTTCCAGAACCTGCAGGCGCAAGCGCTCGGGCAGGTGCAGTCCCGGCGCCTGATCTCAGACATCACCCAGCGGGTGTGGTCATGACAAAACTCAGCCCGGTGCTGACGTGGTGCCGACCGACGGTGGGGCTCAGCGGACGAAGTCGCCGTTCCTCACTCCGGCCAGGAATCTGGCCCATGTGGCCTGGTCGAACACAAGTACCGAACCGGCATCGTTCTGCTTCGAGTCCCGGACGCCGATCCACCGGTCGGTGAACCTGGCCGCTTGGATGCAGTTCCCGTTGTATCCACTCCAGGAACTAGTCCGCCATGAGGTCGACGGCAAGCCCGGTAGATACTCCCCTGAATCAGCCACTGACCTCGCCGACCTCATTCCCCGAGTACCGACTGCGACCATCGGCGAATAGCTTTACCACCTCCAAGTGATCTTCGAGACGGGTTTGCCAGATCCGTCACTCGGGCGTGTCCTTGGCCAATCGGCTCGCAGTCACATTCTTCGCTCTATGCAACAGAGTGCCGCGCTCCGTGACATGATGACCGACGGATACGTGGTGAGCGCGGGGCTTCCCGGACGCCTGGTGCGCGGCTCAGAGTCGGCGCGCTGACCAGCTAAGGGCCACGGTTCACCACATCAAGCGCCGTGATGCGAGGACCGATATGCCAGCCCGCAGGTCGAGGGGCTACCGGGATGACCGCAGGCGCCCCGGGCTCCGAGCGCTGGGCGTGATCGTGGTGTGCGTGGCCGTGATCGCGGTCGGTTACCTCGCGACCACGACCGCCGGCCGGATCTTGCGGGCTACCGGGATGGCCACGGTCAGCAGCAGTGGTAACTGCCCGTCCAGCGCCCCGTCGTCCGCATCCGCGTGCCCCCGGGCGGCATTGGCACCGGCCCCCGATCACCCATCGGTGTCCCCGGCCAGCCAGGCCACCGCCACGGCCGGTACCGGATCTCCCTCGGCCACCCCGGACCGGCCGGCCGGCACGGCCACCACCACCCCGGCCCGGCACACGCCCGCGGCCACCCTGCCGGCCGTGCGGCAGGTGCTGAAACTCATCAACAAGGCCCGGGCCGAGGCTGGCCTGCCCGGTTACACGCTCACCGCCGGGCTGCGGCGCAGTTCCGGGCGGCACAACCACCGGATGGCCCACGGCTGCGGGCTGTCCCACCAATGCCCGGGGGAGCCGCCACTGGGCAAGCGGGAAACCGACGCCGGGGTGAACTGGACGACGGCCGGGGAGAACATCGGCGAGGGCGGGCCAATGGCCAGCACCCCAGCCGCGATCACGCATATGGCACTGACGCTCACCCAGGACATGCTCGGCGAGAAGCCACCGAACGACGGTCACCGGCTGAACCTGCTCAACCGGGCGTTCCATCACATCGGCATCGCCATCTACATGGACAACAAGGGCACGGTCTGGATGACCCAGGACTTCTCCAACTGAACCCGTGTTCCCGCCGTCGTGCGGGCCACCGAGGTCAGGGCCACCATGGCCGGGCCGGACGGCCCCCGGCCCGGCACTAAGATGCAGCCGATGACAGCACGAGCCCCGGCCGAGGCCGGACTGCGCCAGCGTGCGGACCTGCCGGTGCTGACCTGGCCGGTGTTCGACCCGCTGCCGGTGGACATCCTGGTCACCACCCGCCAGGGCGGGGTGTCGGCCGGCCGCTACGCCACGCTCAACCTGAGCTTCGCGGTCGGTGACGACCCCGCGGGCGTGCACAAGAACCGCCAGCGGGCCGCCACGGCCTTCGGCGCCGGCCTGGCTGACTTCGTCTTCGCCGCCCAGGTCCACGGCCGCCACGCCCAGATCGTGACGGACGCGGATCGCGGCCGGGGCGCGCTGACCGACGCTGACCCGGCCGGCCCGGCCGACGCGCTGGTTACCACCGAGCCGGGACTGGTGCTCGCCATCCTGGTGGCCGACTGCGTGCCGATCGCCCTGTACGACCCGGCCGCCCACGTGCTCGCGTGCGTGCACGCCGGCTGGCGGGGCACGGCCGCTCAGGTGACCACGGCCGCGCTGGCCGCGATGGGCTCGCTGGGCAGCCGGCCTGAGCACGTCATCGCCGGCATCGGCCCGGCGATCGCGGCGGAGGCCTACCGGGTCGGCGAGGACGTGGCCAGCGCCATCCGGGCAGCGTTTGGCCCGGAATCGGAGCACCTGCTTGCGGCGTCCGGGCCCGGCCAGTGGCTGCTTGACCTGCCGTCCGCGAACCGGGCGGCGCTGCGCGCGGCGGGCGTTCCTGGCCACCAGATCCATCTGGCTGGCCTGGCCACCGGGGCGAACCCGGGCCTGTTCTTCAGCCACCGGGCCGATCCGCCGTGCGGGCGGTTCGCGCTGCTGGCCCGGCTGCACCCACGGGCGGCCGCGTGACCGCCACCGGCCCTCCGTTCCGGTACTCCGGGTTTGACCTCGACCCTGGCCAGGGGCTGCTGACCTGCCGCTACTCGCTCGGGGGGTGGGAGTTCGCGGAGCAGATCACGTTCGGGCCGGACGGCCGCTGGGACGCGCCGGGGATCGGGCAGGCCGCCCGGCTGATCTTCCTGCTGGCCGGGGTGTCCTACTACAAGACGGCGGCACCGCCCGTCATCGACCTGGGCCAGACCCCGGTGACCGGCGCCGAGCGCGCCTTCCTTCGCTCCTTCTACCTCGACGGCCTCGGCGAGTTCGCTTACCGCAACGACCTGGACCTGTCCGGGCTGGAGTTCGTGGGCGGGACCGCCGCCCAGCCCGGCGAAGGCCCGGCACCGGGTGACGCCCCGGGACGGTTGCTGATCCCGTTCGGGGGCGGCATCGACTCCATCGTTACCGTCGAGCTGATGCGGGGCCGGGGGGACGCCGCGCTGTTCGTCATGAGCCGGCCCGGCGACCGGTTCGCCGCCATCGAGCGGCCCGCCGCGGTGACCGGGCTGCCGGTGGTCCGGGCGGGCCGGGAAATCGACCCGCAACTGCTCCGCTCGGCCGAACTCGGCTTCCGCAACGGGCATGTGCCGGTCACCGGCATCTTGTCGGCGATCGCGGTCATGGCGGGGCTGCTGGCCGGCCGGGACACCGTCGTTATGTCGAATGAATGGTCGGCGTCGGTAGCCACGCTGGTAACCGGCGGGCGCGCGGTCAACCACCAGTACTCCAAGAGCGCGGACTTCGAGGCCGGGTTCCGGCGGGTGCTGGCGGAGGCGCTCGGTGGCCGGGTGACCTACTTCTCCGCGCTGCGGCCGTTCAGCGAGCTGTGGGTGGCGCGGAAGTTCGCCGGGCTGGCGCAGTACCACGGCACGTTCCGCAGCTGCAACCGCGCGTTCCACGTCGACCCGGCCCGGCGGCTGGATGACTGGTGCGGCCAGTGTGACAAGTGCTGCTTCATCGACCTGATCCTGGCCCCGTTCCTGCCCGCCGCCGAGCTGGCCAAGATCTTCGGCGGGGCCGAGCCGCTGGCCGACCCGGCGCTGGCCGGCCGGTTCCAGGCGCTACTCGGCACGTCGGCGTCGGCCAAGCCGTTCGAATGCGTCGGCGACATCGGCGAGTGCCGGGCCGCGGCCGTGCTCGCCGCCGCCCGGCCCGACCGGGCCGGCGACACGCTGCTGCACACGCTGGCCGGGCAGTTCCCGGCGCCTTCCCCGGCCACCATCGACGCGCTGCTCCGCCCGGCGGGCGAGCACTGGATCCCGGATGCCTATGCGGCCCACGATCTCCTGGTCTGACCTGCGCGGGGCCCGCACCGGGGTGTGGGGGCTCGGCGTGGAGGGACAGGCTAACCTGCGCAGGCTCCTCGCCCTGGGCGCCGAACCCGTGCTGGTCGACGACCACCCGCCGGCGGCCGGGCCGGACGGCCGGACTGTGCTGGCCACCGGCGACGGCGGGCTGGCCGCGCTAGCCGGCTGCGAGGTGGTGGTGAAGAGCCCGGGGATCAGCCGCTACCGGCCCGAGGTGGCCGAACTCGAGCGGTGCGGCGTCAGCGTGGCCGGCGGGCTGGGGCTGTGGCTGGCCGGGGCCGACCGCAGCCGGGTGGTCTGCATCACCGGCACCAAGGGCAAGAGCAGCACGACGGCCATCGCCGGGCATCTGCTCGCCCGGCTGGGTTACCGCTGCCTGGTCGGCGGGAACATCGGCCAGCCGCCCTGGGATCCGGCGGCGGAGCAGGACTGCGACTACTGGGCCATCGAGACATCCAGCTACCAGGCCACGGACCTGCCCTGCTCGCCGCCGGTGGTGGCGGTGACCTCGCTGCATCCCGACCACCTGGACTGGCACGGCGACTCCGAAACGTACTACCGGGACAAGCTGTCGGCCTGCACCCAGCCCGGCGCGGACCTGACCATCGCCAACGCCGACAGCGACCTGCTGCGGGCCCGGGCAGGGATGCTTGGCCCGCGGGTGCAGTGGGTCAGTGCCACCGACGACCCGGGCGCGCGCTGGCTGGCCCCGCTCGGTCTGCTCGGCGTGCACCAGCGGCGCAACGCCCTGATCGCCCGCGCCTGCCTGCGCGCCCTCGGGGTGCCCGAGGCGGCCGACGACAAGGCGATGACCGAGGCGGCCACCGGGTTCGTCCCGCTGGCCAGCAGGCTCCAGGTGATCGGCGAGGTGGGCAAGGTGACGTTCGTGGACGACAGCCTGTCCACCAACGTGCTGCCCGCGCTGGCCGCGGTGGACGCCTTCCCCGGCCGCCGGATCGCGCTCATCGCGGGCGGGCATGACCGCGGCATCGACTACCAGCCGTTCGCCGCCGGGCTGGCCCAGCGGGACGCCCCCACCCTGGTGCTTGCGGTGCCAGACAGCGGGCCTCGGATCCTGGCCGCGATCGCGGCGGAGGGACCGGGCAAGGTGGAGGCGGTCGGCTGCGCCGACCTGGCGGAGGCGGTCGAACGCGGGTACCGGTGGGCGCAACCCGACGGCGTGGTGCTGCTGTCACCGGCCGCGCCGAGCTTCGGCCGGTTCCGCGACTACGCCGATCGCGGGGAAGCCTTCGCCCGCGCCATGCGCGCCCTGCCGGTGCCGTGACGGACCGCGATCTCCCGGCGCCGCTGATGCGGGAGTTCGCGGCGGTGGTGGGCGACGCCCACGTGCTCACCGGGGACGCCACCGCCGGGTACGCGGTCGACTGGACGGGCGGGTTCACCGGCCACACCCCGGCCGTGCTGCGGCCACGGGACACCGCCGAGGTCGCCGCGGTGCTGGCGCTGTGCACGGAGGCTGGGGTGGCGGTGGTGCCGCAGGGCGGCAACACCGGGCTGGTCGGCGGCGGGGTGCCGGTCCACGGCGAGGTGGTGCTCAGCCTGGCCCGGCTCGGCCAGCTCGGGCCGGTGGACGCCGACTCCGGGCAGGTCACCGCGGGGGCCGGGGTGAGACTCCAGCGGGTCGCCGACGAGGCCGGCCCGGACCTGGATCTGGGGATCCTGATCGCCAGCCGGGACAGCGCCACCGTCGGCGGTGCGGTGGCCACCAACGCGGGCGGGCTGCGGGTCCTGCGCTACGGCCCGATGCGGTCCCAGCTGCGCGGCATCGAGGCGGTGCTGTCCGACGGCACTGTGCTGTCGCACCTGTCCGGGCTGGTCAAGGACAACACCGGCTACGACTACCCGTCGCTGCTGGCCGGGTCGGAGGGCACGCTGGCGGTGATCACCGCGGCCCGGCTGCAACTGGTCCCCCGGCTGGCGGACCCGGTGACGGTGATCGTGGGGGTGACCGGCCCGGACGAGGCGCACGCGCTCGCGCGGCAGGCAGTGCGGGCGGCGGGCAGCCTGGTGTCGGCGGAATACTTCACCCAGCCGGGCCTGGACATCCTCGCCGGGCATGCCGGGCTGGCCCCGCCGCTGCGCCCGCCCACCCCGGCTTACCTGCTGCTGGAGGCGGCCGGGCCGGGTGCGGCCGACGACCTGGCGGGGCTGGCCGCCGACCGGCCCGCCGCGGTCGGCACCGGCGCGGCCGAGCGGGCCCGGCTCTGGGCGTACCGGGAACGGCACCCGGAGGCGGCCGGCTTCCTCGGGGTGCCGCTGAAGCTGGACGTGTCGGTGCCCGCGGCCCAGTGGGTCCGGCTGGCCACGGACGTGGCCGGGGTGGTCGCGGCGGCCGACCCGGGCGCACGGGTGATCACCTTCGGGCACATCGCCGACGGGAACCTGCACGTGAACGTGGTGCCGGCGGGCCCGGCTGACGGGCGGCACGAGGACGCGGTGTTCTCGTTCGTGGCGTCGCTCGGCGGATCCATCTCGGCGGAGCACGGGATCGGCGCGGTGAAGGCCCGGTGGCTGCCGCTGGTCCGGTCGGAGGCGGAGCGGGCGCTGTTCGCGCGGCTCCGCCATGCGCTCGACCCGGCGGGCACGCTGAACCCGCACGTCCTGCCCCGCTGAGGGCCCACGTTTCATGATCCTGAAGGATTGTCAGTGGATATCCCTGAGAATCCTTCAGGATCATGGTTGCCCCGGGGCGGGCGGCCCCCGCTTGAGCTATGGGAAGCTATCTTCCTATAATGAGGTATGCGACGGCGAAAGGGCGAGCTGCTGCCGATCGAGCTGGCCATCCTGGCCGCCGGCATCGATCTTGCCGCCGCGGGTGAGCCCGGGTTCTACGGCTTTGGCATAGCCCGGAAGATCCGCGATGCCAGCTCCGCCCGGCAGCTGACCGCGCACGGCACGCTGTACAAGGCACTGGCCCGGCTGGAGCAGGCAGGCCTGCTGGTCAGCTCCTGGGAAGACCCCGGTGCCGCCGTCACCGAGGGCCGGCCGCGCCGGCGCCTCTACCGGGTCACGCCCAGCGGGGAAGAGGCCGTGGCGGCCAGCCAGCAGCAACGGGCTCACCTCGCGCCGCGCCCCGGTCTCGGGCTGGCCCCGTCATGACCAGGATGACCGAGGCCGCCAGCCGCCTCGTCACCGGCTGGACCCGCTGGTACACGGCCGGGCTGCCGGCGCCGGTCCGGGAACGGCGCCGCGCCGAGATCAGCGCCGATATCCATGGGCAGTTCGAAGATGCGCGATCCCGCGGCGAGCGGCCAGCCGTGACGGCGGCGCTGATGCTGAGCCGGCTGGCGCGCGGTGCCCGGCATGACCTGGCCTGGCGCCATGAGATCGACCGTCCGGCCCGGCTGGCCCGGTGGCAGGCCCGGAGAGCCGGGTGGACGGCCGTGGTGCTGCTGCTCACACTGGCCGCCGGCGTTGCCTGGCTAGGCACCGGACTCAGCCTCCGGGCAGGCGCCGACCGGCAGCCGCTGCGGCTGGCGGCCCTGGCGGCCAGGCAACTGGCGACCGGATCACCACCGGGCAGCGTCCTGCCACCGTCGATCGGCCTGGCCGCCAGCCCGGGCCCATTCCTCATGGTGTTTGACCGCCGGTATCACCTGCTGGCCAGTTCCGGCCGTCTGGGCAGCCGGGCACCGGTGCTGCCCTCCGGCGTGTTCGCCTGGGCGGCCCAGCACGGCCAGGACCGCGTCACCTGGGAGCCCCAGCCCGGCCTGCGGGAGGCCACCGTCGTCGAGCCCTACGGCGGGCCGCACCCGGGCTTCGTCGTGGCCGCGCAATCCCTGGGTAGCGTTTCCGGCCTGCAGCTCGCGTTCGGCTGGGGCATCGGCGGCAGCCTGCTCGTCCTCATCATGATCTCCCTGCTGCTGGCCAGGCTCCTGCCCACCCGCACCCGGCCGTTCCGCCCGGTGCGCTAGCAGCGCCGTAGCGGACCGGCCCCTCCGGGCGGCTACAGTTGACTGTTCAACCACGGCGGAGCATGCGGAGGCAGGGTGGCCGACCAGCCGGAACTGGGGCTGACGCCGACCCCGGACACCGGCGAGCGGCTGAGCCCGGTCCGGCTCTGGGACGAGGACGCCCGGCCCACCGGCCCGCCCGCGCCACCCGGCACCATGTACTCGGTGCGCGGCCGCGCCATCGCCCGCCATCTCATCCAGATCCACGACCACCTGCGCCGCGAACTCACCGCGGTGCGCGATCTCATCCGCCAGGTCCGCGAGGGTGCGGTCGGTGCCGCGGGCGCGCGTTCGGCGATCAACGACATGACCATGCGGCAAAACGATTGGACCCTGGGCGCGTACTGCGCTTCGTACTGCCGTTTCGTCACCGGGCACCACGGCCTGGAGGATGAGGCTGTCTTTCCCTACCTGCGCGCGCAGGAGGAAGGGCTGGCGCCGGTGATCGACCGGCTGTCCGGCGAGCACAAGATCATCCACCAGGTGCTGACCGGCCTGGACCAGGCGCTCGTCGAGCACCTGCGCAACCCCACCGACTTCACCGAGCTGGAGCAGGCGGTGGACCTCCTGACCGACACCCTGCTGTCGCATCTGGCCTACGAGGAGGCCCAGCTGATCGGGCCGCTGGCCCGGCACGGCTTCTACTACGGCCAGCTCTAACCCTCCGGCCGCGTGCGGCGGCCGGGCCCGGGGCTCTCGCCCAGGGTCAGGGCTGTCGTCCAGCGCCGGTAACGTGCTCGCTATGGACCTTGGCCTGCAGGGCGAGCGGGCGCTCATCACCGGCGGCAGCCGTGGCATCGGCTTCGCGGTCGCCGACGCACTGGCCGCGGAGGGTGCGGCGGTCGGGCTGGTGGCCAGGAACGGCGACGGCCTGGCCGCGGCGGCTGGGCGGCTGGTCCGGCACGGGGTGCCGGTCGCGACGGCGGCCGCCGATGTCACCGACACCCCGGCACTGAACCGCGCGGTCCAGGACATCGCCGCTGCGCTGGGCGGGCTCGACCACCTGGTCGCCAACGTCGGCGGCACCATCGGCGGGAACCTCACCACCTCTGGGCCCGGTGACTTCACCGCCACCTTCGCCCTGAACGCCGGGCACGCGGCCGAGCTCATCCGCGCCGCGCTGCCCTACCTGCGCTCGGCCGGCGGCGGCGCGGTGGTGATCATTTCGTCGATCACCGGGATGCGCCCGGCGCCGCGTACCGCGTATGCCGTCGCCAAGGCCGCGGAGATCCAGCTGGCCGCGACGGCCGCCGCCGAACTGGCCGCCGACAGCATCCGGGTGAACGCGGTGAGCCCGGGGTCCATCATGTTCCCCGGCGGCTCCTGGGACCGGTTCGCCCAGGAGAACCCGGCCGACTTCGCCACGTTCCTGGGCACCCAGTTCCCGCTCGGCCGGCTGGGCCGGCCAGAGGAGGTCGCCGACGTGGTGGCCTTCCTGCTGTCCCCGCGGGCGTCCTGGATCACCGGGGCGAACGTCGTGGTCGACGGCGGCCAGCGTTATCCCAGCGCCCGCCGGTTCGATCAGGGCTGAGTCCGGGTGGGCTCAGCCGCTGGCTGAGGATGGCGGGCCGGGGTGGCCTTCGAGGCCGGAGCTGATCGGCAGGCTGGGGGCGACCTGCGCGTAGCCGGTGGCCGCCTCGAAGGCATGGGCCATACCGAGCAGCGGCCAGTCCGCCCGCCACCGGCCGACCAGCTGGAGCCCCACCGGCAGTCCGCCGGGGGTGAACCCGGCGGGCACCGAGATGGCGGGCAGCCCGGCGGCCGAGATCAGATACGACGAAGCCATCCAGTCCAGGTAGGTGAGCTGGGGCACGCCGTCGATGTCGTGCACCCAGTCGAGGGTGACATCGAACGGCACGACCTGGCTGACCGGGCACGCCAGTACGTCCACGGTCGCGAAGAACTCGCTGACCCGCCCGGCGAGCGCCGCCCGCTGGGCCGTGGCGCGGAACAGGTCCTCGGTGGTCAGCTCCAGGCCGCGCTCGATGTTCCAGGTCACGTTGGGGCCCAGCTGGTCACGGTGCTCGGCGTACAGCGGGCCGAAGAACGACGCGAAGCGGAACGCCCGCCAGGCGCGGAACGCTTCGTCGGCGCCGGACAGATCCGGCGCCGCGTCGATGACCTCGCATCCCAGGCCGGCCAGCACCTGCCGGGCCGGGGCCAGCGTGGCCCGCACGGCCGGCTCGACCGGCAGGCCGAGATCGGCACTCCAGGCGACCCTCACCCCGCGCAGGTCCCGGGCCAGCAGCCCCGTCACCTCGGCGGGATCAGCCAGCGCCGGCGCAGGCGAGTCCAGCGCGAGCGGGACGCGGGGATCCGGCCCGGACAGGACGGCCAGCAGGAGCGCCACGTCGGCGACCGTGCGGGCCATCGGCCCGTGGACGCCGAACGTGTCGGCCACATCCGCCAGCGGCCAGGACGGCACCCGGCCGGGCGACGGCCGCATCCCGGTCACGTTGCAAAAGCTCGCCGGGTTGCGCAGGGATCCGCCGAGGTCGCTGCCGTCGGCCAAGCAGATCATGCGGACCGCCAGCGCGGCCGCGGCGCCGCCGCTGCTGCCGCCCGCGCTGCGGCTCAGGTCGTAGGGGTTGCGGGTGGCACCGAACACCGGGTTGACGGTGTGCGAGCCCGCCCCGAACTCGGGCGTGTTCGTCTTGCCCAGGCTGATCGCCCCGGCCGCCGACATCCGCTCGACCACCAGGGCATCGAAGTCCGGCACGTGGCCGGAGAACAGGGGCGAACCGTAGGTGGTGCGCACCCCCGCGGTTTCGGCGAGATCTTTGTGAGCGACCGGCAGCCCGTGCAGCAGGCCGGTGGGTTCGCCGCGCGCCATCGCCTCGTCCGCGGCTGCCGCCTTGGCCAGGGCCATCTCGAACGACCGGGTCACGATCGCGTTGACCAGGCCGTCGACCGCCTCGACCCGCTCGATATGGGCCGCGATCGTTTCGCGGGCGGACACCTCGCGCCGGCGCAGCAGCCGGGCCAGCGTCACCGCGTCGAGCGCCCACAGGTCTGCCATGTATCCACCGCCAGCGGGCTCAAGATATTACTTGACATCCAGACCGCTGACGCGATACATCGTATTCGACGCACACTCGCCAGCCCAGGCAATTATCCGCTGACCCACGGGGAGGATCGCGTGACTGCCGGAAGCACGAGTCCACGTCCGACGGCGAACTCAAGCGGGGCAACGTCCGGCCAGCATCCCCGTGGTGGCGGGGGCGGGGACGGCCGGACGGGCCAGCCCGCCGGCCCTGGCTGGGCGGGCCGGATCGCCGCGTTCCCGTGCGGCCGCCGGACCAAGTACCTGGTGCTGGTCTTCTGGCTGGCGGTGATCGCGGTCACCGGGCCGCTGGCGGGCAAGCTCATGGGCGCGGAGAAGAACGATGCGTCCGCCTACCTGCCCGCCAGCGCGGAGTCCACCCAGGAACTGAACCTGCAGTCGCGGTTCGTGGGCAAGAACCTCAACCCGGCCGTCGTCGTCTACACCCGGCCGTCCGGGCTGACCCCGGCCGACCTGCGCAAGGCGGCCGCTGACGCCAGGGTCTTCGCCGCGATGCCGGCCGTGCACGCGCGGGTGGCCGGGCCGGTCCCCTCCGCCGACCACCAGGCGATCCAGACCATCGTCGGCGCCAGCCTCGGCTTCAACGCCAACATCGGGGCGTTCATCGGCAGCCTGCAGGCCACCGCCTCGCACGGCGACCCCGGCCTGGCGGTGCACATCGCCGGGCCGGCCGCCAGCGCCGCCGACCAGGTGAAGATCTTCAAGGGGATCGACACCACCCTGCTGTACGCGACGCTGGCCGTGGTCATCGTGCTGCTGCTGTTCACCTACCGCAGCCCGGTGCTCTGGCTGCTGCCGATCATCTCGGCCGGGGTATCGCTGGCCGCCGCGGAGGCGGTCATCTACCTGCTGACCAAGCACGGCCTGGTGGTGAACGGGCAGAGCGGCGGCATCCTGGTGGTCTTGGTGCTGGGGGCCAGCACCGACTACGCGCTGCTGCTCATCGCCCGCTACCGGGAGGAACTGCGGCGGCACGCCGACCGGCACGAGGCGATGGCGATCGCGCTGCGCCGGGCGGGGCCGGCCATCATCGCCAGCGCCGCGACCGTGATCATCGGCATGCTGTGCCTGCTGGTCGCCGAGTCCGCCGACATCTCAGGCCTGGGGCCGGTGGCGGCGATCGGCATCGCGGTCGGCCTGCTGGCCATGATCACCCTGCTGCCCGCCCTGCTGGTGACCGTGGGCCGGTGGCCCTTCTGGCCGCTCCGGCCGCGCTATGGCTCGGACGAGCCGACCACCCGCGGCATCTGGGCGCGGACCGGGCGGGCGCTGGCCATGCGGCCCCGCAGCGTGTGGGTGGTCACCGCCGTCCTGCTCGCCTGCGCCTGGTTCGGCCTGGCCGGTTTCAAGATCGGCCCGCTGACCACCGCGCAGTCGTTCCGCGGCACCCCGGCGTCGGTGGCCGCCGAGCAGGTGCTGGCCGGGCATTTCCCGGGCGGGGCCGGTGAGCCGGTCGCGGTCATCGGCAACGCCCGTGCGGCCGGGCAGCTGCGGGCCGCGATGGCCGGTACCAGCGGGATCGTGGCCGTGTCCCCGCCAGAGGTCAAGGGCGGCCTGGTGTATCTGCAGGGCACGCTGGCCAGCCAGCCGGACACCCCGGCCGCGACCGCGGCCGTGGACCAGGTGCGGGCGGCGGTGCACGCCGTCCCCGGCGCCGGCGCCAAGGTCGGCGGCGGCACGGCCATCACCGACGACGTGGAGCACTACGCCACCAGGGACCGGAACCTGATCAGTCCGCTGGTGCTGCTGGTCGTGTCGCTCATCCTGGGCCTGCTGCTCCGCTCGGTGGTGGCGGCGGTGCTCCTCATCGGGACCGTGGTGCTGTCGTTCGGGGCCGCGCTCGGGCTGTCGGCGCTCGCGTTCAGGCACCTGTTCGGGTTCGCGGGCGCCGACACCGCCATGCCGCTGTTCGCGTTCGTGTTCCTGGTCGCGCTGGGCATCGACTACAACATCTTCCTCATGACCCGGGTGCGGGAGGAGACCAAACGCTCC
>DATDGI010000271.1:0-18858 GCA_036522155.1 Streptosporangiaceae bacterium | reverse complement strand
GGCTTCGGCCCCGACAAGTCCCGCATCTTCCTGGCCCTGCTCGGCAAGCAGTACGGGGTCCAGCCGCCCGGCTGGCGCGAGGCCGCGGGCCAGTTCGGCGCCTCCGGCTCGCACTGCTCGGTCGCCGACATCACCGACGAGGCCTCGCTGGCCGAGGTCCGCGCCTACAAGCAGGGCTTGAAAGCCGCCGCCCGGGCCGGCAGATAGCGCGGAAGCACCGGTGAGGGCACGGCGGTTACCGGTCAGGGACGCAGATGTGGTGAAGTGTGAGTGGGCCGGGAGCGGCCACCTGCATCGGCTCCGGCCCAGAGGAGGGCTCAGTGTCGGGTCGTATGAAGTTCGCCATCGCCGGCATCGTCGTTGGCTTGATCCTGTGGTTCGTCAGCCCCTGGCTGACGCTGGCCGTGGTCGCCGCGGCGATCGCCATCCCGGTGGGTGCCTACCTGATGCTCGACCCCTCCCAGCGGCGCAGGCTGCGGGAGGTCCGGCGGCGGCGGCAGATCGGCCGCTGACCCGCCGGGAAGATGTGACGCCAGGAGGCTTGCCATGGCTGTGCGCCGGCTGAACCATGCCGTGCTCTACGTTCACGACCTGGCCGCGGCCGTGGACTTTTACACCACGGCCCTCGGGTTCGAGATCCGCACCGAGATCGGCGGGCAGGCCGCCTTCCTGCGCGCGCCTGGCTCGGCCAACGACCACGATCTGGGCCTGTTCGGCATCGGCGGCGAGGCCATCCCGGCCGTGACCGCCCCCCGGACCGGTCTGTACCACCTGGCGTGGGAGGTGGGCACGCTGGCCGAGCTGGACCAGATCCGCCGTGCGCTTGATGCTCGCGGCGCGCTGGTCGGCGCCAGTGACCACCGGGTGTCCAAGTCGCTGTACGCCAAAGACCCGAGCGGGATCGAGTTCGAGGTCATGTGGCGGGTCCCGGCCGAGGACTGGGAGAGCGAACTGCGGTCCGGGCCGGCGATCGGCCCGCTGGATCTGGCCGGTGCGGTCGCCCGCTGGGGCGACCGGGCGACCGGTGCCGCAGCCGGCTCGGTGACCTGACCGGCCGCCGTCAGCGGCGCTGGGTCACCCGGATCTTCGACTGGGCATGCCCCCGGCCGTCCCAGTCGGTCATCAGCCGCGCGTCCAGGCCGCAGCGCGCGGCCAGCGCGGTGAGCGTCTCGGTGCGGTAGTAGAAATCCTCGTGCAGGACCTGGTGCTCGGCGCCGTCGGTGCGGTTGAAGGTGAAGTCGAAAAGGGCGTCCGGGGTCATCACCCGGCCGACGTGAGCGAGGCATTCGGAGATCACCGCCTGCGGCGAGTGGGAGAACACGCTGTGCGCGTGTACCACCGTGAACGCCGACGCCGGGAGAAAGCCCAGCTTCAGGTCGCGGACCAGGGTCAGATGCGGCAGCTTGGCCTGCAGGCCGAACTCGGTGACGGTCCGCTGCGCGGCCAGCAGGATGTCCGGCGAGATGTCGATGCCGTAATAGTGGCCGGGGTCGAGGTAGCCGATGAACAGGCGGCCGGCCCGCAGGTTGCCGCAGCCGATCTCCAGCATCCGGTCGCGCGGCTGCAGGCCGTGGCTGATCAGGTAGTCGAACTGGAGCTGGCCGAGCTTCAGCCAGGACGCGCGGGTGTGACTGCCGACGGCGCCCTCGGCGCTGCGGGCGGTGTCGGCCGCCATCACCGCGCGGTAGTAGCTGACGTGGTCGCCCGAGGCCAGGCTGAGCAGCGCGTCGCGGCCGCGGCGGCGGGCGTACGGGATCACCCGGCCCGGGTGCCGGAACGCGTAGGCAACTTTGTAAGTGATCCGTGACCGATCGTGATCTGGCACGGCAACCTAGTGTGGCACGGCTAGCGGGCGGGCTGCCGCGTCTTCCTGATCGCCGCCCGGATGGCCAGCAGCCGCGCGATTTCCGTGCCCACCCCGACGATCACCGCCCAGAGCAGCGACTCGCCGATGCCCACGTGCAGGTCTTCGGGGTCGGTGGGCGGTTCCCGCCCGGTCACCTGCTTCCAGCAGAAGGCCAGAACCCAGCGGGCGCCATAGGACGCACCCAGGTCGGCGATTATCCCCAGCGCCTTGCTGCCGCCGCTCCCGCCATTGTCCGCCATGCCACATTCCTCCCTGAGCCCTGGCCGCCCGCCTGCCGGTCGATCATCCCACGGCGGCATCACCGGTGCGGGCGGCGGGACGCGATCCGTTGATCGCCGCGGCCAGCCGGGCCGGGTGCCGGGTCGCCACCAGCCAGTACGGCTGGCCCAGCGACCGGTCGGTGACGGCGATGTAGACCGCCTCCCGCAGGTACGGCCTGATCAAACAGAACGCGGACGGGTCCGCGCGCGGGCCGCGCAGGGCGCGCGTCTGCCGCTGGTCCAGGGCCGTCACCTCACCCGCCGCGGCCAGCGGCAGGGCCGCTCCGGCCGCTGTCAGCACGGTCCCGGTGATCTCTACCCGCGCCCGGCCCCAGTTCAGCATGAGCACGGCGAACAGGCCGATGATCACGACATAGACGCCGGTGCCGATCGGCCAGGCGAACCTGGCCAGCCCGGTGCCAGCGATCAGGATCTCCGCCCCGGCCGACAGCTCGGCGCTGAGCAGCACCACCACGAGCAGGCCGAGCAGCAACCAGGACACCGGCACCCACAGCCGCTCGTGGTAGACACGCATGAACACACGGTAGTTGGTTACATGGGAACGTGATGCGGCGACTTCGATGGCGCAGCCAGCCGGGCGACGGCCGGCCGGACGCCGGGACCCTGGATGGCGGCCCGCCACCGGCGGACGATGACGGCACGGACTGGCCCCGGCCGGCCGGGCCGGCCCAGGTGCCGGGCTGGCTGCAGCTGGCCGGTGGCTGGGCCTGGCGGCTGCTGGTCGTCGGGCTGGTCATCTACCTGGCCTTCCGGGTGGCCACCGCGCTGCGGCTGGTGGTGCTCCCTTCGGTGGCCGCGTTGCTGCTCACGGCGCTGCTGCGGCCGCTGACCAGCCGGCTGCGGCGGGCCGGCCTGCCGGCCCTGGCCGCCACCTGGTGCACCGTGCTGGTGGTGGTGGCCGTGCTGGCGGGCGCGGGCGTGCTGGCGGCCACCCAGACCTCGGCCGACTACCAGGCGCTGGTCCGGGAGCTGGGCAACAGCGTGCAGGACCTGGAGAGGTCGCTGGCCGGGCCGCCCTTCCACTTCCACCAGGCCAGCCTTCAGCAGCTGGCCAACCGGCTGCTCGCCTACCTCAAGCATCACCAGTCCGCGGTGGCCGGCACGGTGCTCAGCGGCGGCCGGATCTTCCTGGAGTTCCTGGCCGGGGTGGTCCTGACCGTCTTCGTGACCTTCTTCCTGCTCAAGGACGGTGACCGGATCTGGGCCTGGCTGACCGGGTTCCTCGCGCCCGAGGGCCGGCGGCGGGCCCGCGGCGCCGGGTCGGCGGCCTGGCAGGCGCTCACGTACTACGTCCGGGGCACCATCGCGGTGGCCGCCATCCACGCGGTGGTGATCGGGCTCGCCCTGTGGGTGCTGGGCGTGCCGCTGCTGGCGCCGCTGGTCATCCTGGTCTTCCTGGCCGCTTTCGTGCCGCTGATCGGCATCCTGGTGGCCGGCGCGCTGGCCGTCGCCGTCACGCTGGGCACCAAGGGCTGGCTCGCCGCGCTGGTGCTGGTGGCCGTGTTCATCCTGGAGAACCAGCTGGAAAGCCACCTGCTGCAGCCGCTGGTGGTGGGCCGGATGATCCGGCTGCATCCGCTGGCCATCATCCTGGTGCTGGCCGTGGGCGCGGCCATCGCCGGCATCGCCGGGGCGGTGGTCGCGGTGCCGATCACCGTGGCCGTGGTGCGGGCGGGACCGTATCTGCGCGGCCGGGCCGGGCCGGGGCCACCCGGGCAGCGGTAGGGTTCAGCACCGTGGACCAGAACGTCGCCGTGCTCATCAAGCGGCTCGACCCGGACCTGCCGCTGCCCGCCGCCGCCCACCCGGGCGACGCGGGCCTGGATTTGTTCGCCGCCGCCGGGGTGACGCTGGCGCCGGGGGAGCGGGCCGTCGTCCCCACCGGGGTAGCCATCGCGCTGCCCGACGGCTACGCCGCGTTCGTTCACCCGCGGTCGGGGCTGGCCGCCCGCCATGGCGTCACGCTGGTCAACGCGCCCGGCACGGTGGACGCCGGGTACCGTGGCGAGATCAGGGTCACCCTGCTCAACACCGACGCCCATGCGGCCGTCAGCTTCCAGCGGGGGGACCGGATCGCCCAGCTGGTCATCCAGCGGGTCGCCCGGCCCGTGCTGCACGAGGTGGAGGCGCTGCCGGGCTCGGCGCGCGGGGAGGGCGGCTTCGGATCGACCGGCGGGCATGCCGCCAGCTGACGCAAGACAACCGGCTTGAGGAGAGGTCAGACGTGTTCCGCCGCCGCCGCGCAGACGCGGGCCAGCCACCGGGCGAGTTCCCGGACGAGCTGGCCGGGGACGGCACGGGCGGGCCCGCCCCGGCCGGCCCCTGGGACGCCGGCGACGACGCGCCGGGCCCGGAACGGATCGACTTCGGCAGCCTGCGGGTGCCCGCGGGCGAGGGGTTCGAGGTCCAGGTCAGCGTGGTGGACAACCAGCCCGCCTGGGTCACCGTGGTGAGCGGGGAAAGCGGCCTGCAGCTGCAGGCCTTCGCCGCGCCCAAGACCGGCGGCCTGTGGGACGAGGTCCGGGCGGAGATCGCCGCCGAGGTGGCCCGCAACGGGGGCGAGAGCAGCGAGGCCGAAGGCCCGTTCGGCATCGAACTGCGGGCCCGGATCGTCCCGGCCGAGCCCGTCCAGGGCGGCCCCCAGCGGCAGCCGGTCCGGTTCCTCGGCGCGGACGGGCCCCGCTGGTTCCTGCGCGGCCTGATCACCGGCCCGGCCGCCGAGCGGGCGGACCTGGCCGAGCCGCTGGAGGAGGTGTTCGGCGGCGTGGTGGTCGTCCGCGGCGATCACCCGGCCCCACCGCGCGACCTGCTGGAAATCCGGCTGCCCGACGAGATCATGGCGGCCCTGGCCGGGGAGCAGGCCGAGCCGGAGGAAGGCGGCTGGCCGCTGAACCCGTTCGAGCGCGGCCCGGAGATCACCGAAACGCGCTGACCGGCCGCCTCATTGCCCGTGGCCCAGCAGCCGGGCGAGTTCGTCCTCCACGTTCTCGCTGGTCACGAACAGCAGCTCATCCCCGGCGGCGAGCGGGTCGTCGGCGCCAGGGACGATCACCCGGCCATCCCGCAGGATCGCCACCAGCGCGGTGTCGGCGGGCCAGCTGATCTCCCCGATCCGGGTGCCGGCCAGCGGCGCGTCGTCCGGCATGGTCAGCTCGACCAGGCTGGCCTCGCTCTGCCGGAAGGTCATCAGCCGGACCAGGTCGCCGACGCTGACCGCCTCCTCCACCAGGGCGGACAGCAGCCGCGGGGTGGACACCGCCACGTCCACCCCCCACGACTCGTTGAACAGCCACTCGTTCTTGGGGTTGTTGGTGCGCGACACCACCCTGGGCACCCCGTACTCCGTCTTGGCCAGCAGGGACACCACCAGGTTGACCTTGTCGTCGCCGGTGGCGGCGATGACCACGTTGCAGCGCTCCAGCCCGGCCTCGTCCAGCGAGGTGATCTCGCACGCGTCCGCGAGCAGCCACTCCGCCCGCGGCACGCTGTCCACCGCGATGGCGCGGGGGTTCTTGTCGATGAGCAGCACCTCGTGCCCGTTGTCGATCAGCTCACCGGCGATGGAGCGGCCGACGGCGCCGGCCCCGGCGATGGCGACCCGCATCAGTGGCCTCCCTTCCCGTGCCCGCGCGTGCCCGGGGTGACCCGGGCGAAGACCTCCCCGATCCGGGCCAGGTCGCTTTCCAGCGCCACCACGTGCAGCGCGTCGCCTTCCTGCAGCACCGTGCCCTTCTCCGGCAGCATCGCCTCACCGAGCCGGGAGATGAAGGCCACCCGCGCCCGTGACGCCTCCTCCAGCGCGTGCACCTTCTCGCCCACCCATTCCGGCGAGTAGGCCACCTCGGCCAGCACCACGGCACCGGTGGGGTCGCGCCACAGCGGCTCGGCGCCCTCGGGCAGCAGCCGCCGCAGCATCTGGTCGGCGGTCCAGCGGACGGTGGCCACGGTCGGGATGCCGAGCCGCTGGTACACCTCTGCGCGCCGGGGGTCGTAGATGCGGGCCGCGACTCTGTCCACGCCAAACGACTCGCGTGCCACCCGGGCCGCTATCACGTTCGAGTTGTCCCCGCTGCTCACCGCGGCGAAGGCGTCCGCCTCCTCGATGCCCGCCTCGATCAGCACGTCCTGGTCGAAACCGACGCCGGTGATCCGCTTGCCCTTGAAACCCGAGCGCAGCTTGCGGAAGGCGTCCCGGTCCTGGTCGATGATGGCGACCGAGTGGCCCTGCTCCTCCAGGATGTGCGCGAGCGTGGAGCCAACCCGCCCGCATCCCATGATCACGACGTGCACGGCCGCCTCCAGTCAAACGGTGCTCAGCCACGGTATTCCCCCGCGGCTGGCCCGCTGACTCCAGGCCGGCATACTGGGGTGCGACGAAGCAGGGGAGCGCGGTGGATACGGTGCCCGGAGCCGGGCCGGATGAGCTGCTGGAGCTGGTGGTCGGTGAGGCCGCGCACGGCGGCTGGTGCGTGGCCAGGGAGCCGGCCGGGCGGGTGGTGTTCGTCCGGCACGCGCTGCCCGGCGAGCGGGTGCGGGCCCGGGTCACCGACACCACGACCCGGTTCGCCCGGGCGGAAGCGGTCGAAATCCTGGACGCCTCGCCGGACCGGGTCGAGCCGCCCTGCCCGCATGCCCGGCCGGGCGGCTGCGGCGGGTGCGACTGGCAGCACGCGGACCTGGCCGCCCAGCGGCGGCTGAAGGCGGACGTGGTCAGGTACCAGCTGCGGCGGATCGCGGGCCTGGACACCGAGGTCACGGTGGAACCGGTGGCCGGGGATGCCGGCGGGCTCGGCTGGCGGACCCGGGTCCGCTACTCGGTCGGCCCGGACGGCACGGCCGGGCTGCTCAGGCACCGCTCGCACGAGCTGGTCGCGGTGGGCGACTGCCCGATCGCCCACCCGCTGGTGAACGCCGCCGGGGTGACCGGCCAGCGGTGGGACCGCACCGGGTCGGTGGAGGTGGTGGTGTCGCCCGGCTCGGGGGAGCGGGCGGTGATCGTGACCGGCGCGGGCGGCCGGGCCGGCCGCACCGTCCGCGGCCGGGCGTACCTGCGCCAGCTCACCGGCGGGCGGTCCTGGCGGGTCAGCGCGGGCACGTTCTGGCAGGTCCACCCCGGTGCCGCCGAGGCGCTGACCGGCGCGGTGCTGGCCGCCCTGGGGCCCCAGCCGGGGGAGGTGGCGCTGGACCTGTACTGCGGCGCCGGGCTGTTCGCGGGCGCGCTGGCGGCCGCGGTGGGGCCGTCGGGGATGGTGATCGGGGTGGAGGCCGACCGGGCGGCGGCCCGGGACGCGCGGCGCAACCTGCGCGGGTCGGCCTGGGCGCGGGTGCACTGCGGTGACGTGGCCGCCGTGCTGGCGATGGCCGGCCTGCCCGCGGCCGGGCTGGCGGTGCTCGACCCGCCCCGGGCCGGGGCCGCCCGGCCGGTGATCGAGCGGCTGCTCGGCCGGGGCGGCCTCCGGCGGATCGCGTACGTGTCGTGTGATCCGGCCACCCTCGCCCGCGACATCGCGGTCTGCGCCGAATCGGGCTGGCGGCTGGCGGGCCTGCGGGCGTTCGACATCTTCCCCATGACCCACCACGTGGAATGCGTCGCGGCCCTCGCCCCGGGCTGAGGGCCGCGCGGGCCGCCGCCGCCCGGTACGGCAGGATAGGCGCATGCTTCTGCGGATCTTCACCGAGCCACAGCAGGGCGCCGAGTACGGCAGGCTGCTCGCCGTCGCCCGGGCGGCCGAGGAACTGGGGTTCGACGCGTTCTTCCGGTCCGACCACTACCTGAAGATGGGCGCGGTGTCCGGCCTGCCCGGGCCGACCGACGCCTGGGTCACGCTGGCCGGGCTGGCCAGGGAAACGTCCCGGATCCGGCTGGGCACGCTGATGAGCGCGGCCACCTTCCGGTACCCCGGGCCGCTGGCCATCGCGGTCGCCCAGGTGGACCAGATGAGCGGGGGCCGGGTCGAGTTCGGGCTCGGGACCGGCTGGTACGGCGCCGAGCACGCCGCGTACGGCATCCCGTTCCCGCCGCTGGCGGAGCGTTTCGACCGGCTGGAGGAGCAGCTGGAGATCATCACCGGGCTGTGGGAGACCCCGGAGGGCAAGACGTTCTCCTTCGACGGGTCCCACTACGCGCTGACCGACTCGCCCGCGCTGCCCAAGCCGGCCCAGCGGCCCCGCCCGCCGGTGCTGATCGGCGGGCACGGCCCGCGCCGGACACCGCGGCTGGCCGCCCGGTTCGCCGACGAGTACAACGTCGTGTTCGTCAGCCTGGCCGAGACGCAGGCCGCGTTTGGCCGGGTGCGGGCGGCGTGCGAGGCGGCGGGCCGGGACCCGGCGGCGCTGGTGTACTCGGCCGGGCAGGTGGTCTGCTGCGGCCGGACCGGCGCCGAGGTGGCCCGGCGGGCGGCGGCGATCGGCCGGGAGGCGGGCGAGCTCGCGGACGAGGGCCTGGCCGGGTCGCCCGCGCAGATCGTGGACAAGCTGGGCCAGTTCGCCGGCATCGGCGCGGCCCGGATGTACCTGCAGGTGCTCGACCTGCACGACCTCGACCACCTGGAACTCCTGGCCGCCGAGGTCATGCCGCACGTCTGAGCGGGGACAGAGCCGGCTCAGAAGCAAGCGTCAGCGGGCCCCCAGCCCGGCGGCGCAGGCTCATGCCCAGTGGCCACGGCCGGGCGGCCGGGCCGGAGGGAGCAGCATCGATGTCATCATCCCGGCGCTGGCTGCGGTGGGTGATCGCGGGCGGGGCGGCCGTGATCGTGCTCGCGGTCGGCGTGCCGTTCGTCTTCTTCCACTTCGTGGAGGGCGGCACCCCGGCGCCGCTCAGCCTGAAGGCCAGCAGCAGCGCCACCGCGGCGGCCAGTTCCGCCCCGGCCGGGGCCACCACCAGCCCGGCCGGCCCGGTCACGGGGACCTGGCGGGTGGGCGCCGGATCCCAGGTCGGCTACCGGGTGCAGGAGATCCTGTTCGGCCAGCACCACACCGCCGTCGGCCGCAGCAGCCAGGTGACCGGGACGATGGTGATCAGCGGCAGCGAGGTGCGGGCGGCCAGCTTCACCGTCCCCATGTCCAGCATCCACAGCGACTCCGGCCAGCGTGACGCCCAGTTCGACGGCCGGATCATGGACGTCACCGCCTACCCGCACGGCACCTTCACCCTGACCCGGCCGATCAGCCTGGATCCGCTGCCGGCCGCCGGCACGGTCAGGGCCTACACCGCCACCGGCGACCTGACCCTGCACGGCCACACCCAGCGGGTGACCTTCACCCTGACGGCGCAGCGGACCGCGACCGCGATCAAGGTGGCCGGCTCGATCCCGGTCACCTTCGCCCGGTGGGGGATCCCGAATCCGAGTTTCACCGGGTTCGTGACCACCCAGAATCACGGCGTGCTGGAATTCCTGCTGACCCTCAGCAAGTCCTGACCCCAGCGTTACCGCGGTTTGCGGGGTGCGGGCCGGGGGAGCGGGCCGCGGTAGCTGGCCCACGGGTCGTAGTCGACCTCCAGCGGCTCCTGCGGCGGGCGGTCGGCCTCGGGCACGTGCTGCAGGTTGATCCGGATCCGGGTCCAGGTGGAACTGGCCCCGCGCATCGCGTCGACCAGCACGTCGGCGGGCTCGAGCAGCGGCCAGATGCCGGGGTGGCGCTGCTTCCAGCGTTCCAGGCCGGCCCGCGCCTCGGCCTCGTTCACCGCCCGGGCCACCTCGATGAGCGGCATGACCGACCGGCGGCGGCCGGTCGGGCCGCTGGTCTTGCCCGGCGCCGGTGGCGGGGTGGCGGGCGCACGCCGTTTGGACGGCTGGACCCGGGGCGGCTCATCGGCCTGCTTCTCATAGTGCGGCGGCCAGGGTGCGTCGGCCATCCCCGCCGCCTCGTGCTCGCCGGCCAGCGCCAGCAGCGGCACCAGCGAGCCCGCCGCGGCGTCCATGTCCTGCCACGGGTCGCCGAGCCGGGCGAACCGGTCGGGGACGGTGCCGATGGTGAACGCCTCCGGCTCGCGGCCCGGCACCTCCGCCCAGGTCAGCGGGGTGGACACGCGCGCGTCCCGGGTGGGCCGGACCGAGTATGCCGACGCCACGGTGCGGTCCTTGGCGTTCTGGTTGTAGTCGACGAAGACGCCGTGCCGCTCCTCCTTCCACCAGCGGGCGGTGGCCAGATCCGGCACCCGCCGCTCGATCTCCCGGGCCAGGGCCACCGCGGCCCGCCTGACCTCGGTGAAGGTCCAGCGCGGCTCGATCCGGGCGTAGATGTGGAAGCCGCGGGAGCCGGACGTCTTCGGCCAGCCGGCCAGCCCGAAGTCGGCGAGCACGTCCCGGGCGGCCAGCGCGACCTCGATGATCTGGGGCCAGCCGATCCCGGGCACCGGGTCCAGATCCACCCGCAGCTCGTCCGGGTGGTCAAGGTCGTCCGCCCGCACCGGATGCGGGTTGAGGTCGATGCAGCCCAGGTTGGCCGCCCAGGCCAGGGCGGCGGCGTCGCGGGGGACGACCTCCTCGGCGCTGCGGCCGGACGGGAAACGCAGCACCACCGTCTCGATCCAGTCCGGGCGCTTGTCCGGGGCCCGCTTCTGGAAGAACGCCTCCCCGTCGGCGCCGTGCACGAACCGCTTGAGCACCATCGGCCGCCCCGCCACCCCGCGCAGCGCGCCATCGGCCACGCTCAGGTAGTAGCGGACCAGGTCCAGCTTGGTGTGCCCGGTGGCCGGGAAGAAGACTTTGTCCGGGTTGCTGACGGTCACAGCTCGCCCGGCCACTTCCAGCGTTACCTTGCGGTCCGCCATGGGGCCACCCTAACGGGGGAGCCGTCAGCGGTCTGGGATCAGTTCGGCCACGTCACTGTGCAGCCCGGCCAGCGCCTGGTCGAAGGTGGCGAGCCGGGAACCGCGGGCCCGGGCAAGCTGGGCGAGGTAGGCGTCGGTCAGCTGGCGATGGCCGATGATCCCGTGCAGGGGGACATCGGTGTACCCGATGTCCTCGGGCCAGAACTCGTGCCGCGGGTCGGCGGTAGCCGCGGTGAGAACCGCTTGCGCGGAGGCGGCCGACTGCCCCTCCCGGATCAGCAGCCGCATGAGGCTGCCCTGCGTGATAGGGCAGGTCGCAAAGTTGGTCCCACCGTCCACAAACCAGCTCTCGGCGCTGGCATGGTGGACGTGATCGTCCACGAGAAGGGCGATGAGCACATTCGCGTCGAGGAGGACGGTCACTGATCGTCGTCCTCCAGCCGCCGCACATCCTCGCTGGTGATCGTCCGGCCAAGGCGCACCACCGGAAGACCGGTGCGGGCGCTGCTGGCAACGTCCGCCGGGCCGGTTGAGCCAAGCCCCCGGCGGATGAGTGCGGCGATGGTCTGGCTCAAAGTCCGATGTGTGTCTCTGGCGATCGCCACTGCCTGAGCGTGAAGATCATCAGGAATGTCGAGCGTCGTGCGCATGCCAGAAATTGTAGCATCAAGGCATCATGATGTATTAGTGCATTGATGCACCGCAGGCCGCCTCGTTAGACGTTCGCCGACGGTCCCCGGCGTGGCCGGTCAGGCCCGCAGGGCGTCGAACAGGGCGACGACCTCGGCCAGGGCCGAGCGCATGACCGGCAGCCGGGACAGCGACACCAGCCGGTCGGCCAGCGGCACGGCCCGGTCGATCAGCTCGTAGGTCTTGGCGCAGCCGGGGGAGGTGTCGTGCACCCAGAACATCACGACCCCCAGCGACAGCAGCCACAGCAGCTCGGGCAGGCGGGTGCGCAGCCCGGGGTCGATCCGGGCGCTTGAGCCGTCGACCACCTTCCGGTACAGGGCGATGGCCGTGTCCCTGGCCTCACTGGACTGCCCGCTGAACGGGCTGAGCGGGCTGCTGGGCTCGGCCGCGTGCTTGAAGTACTTGGCGGCGAACTCGTGGTAGGGGGCCATGACGTCGACGAGGGCCCGCAGCGTGCCGCGCAGCCGGGGCGCGAAGCGGGTCTCGGTGGCCAGCAGGTCCCGGCAGGCCGCCTCGTGCTCGGCGTTGTTGCGGGCGTAGAACTCGCGGATCAGTTCTTCTTTGGACCCGAAGTAGTAGTAGGCGTTGCCGGTGGAAACCCCGGCCTCGCGGGCGATCGCCCGCATGGTGGTGGCCTCGTAGCCGGTCTCGCGGAACATCCGCAGCGCCGCCTCGATGATGGCCGCCCGGGTCTGGCCCGCCCGCGGGGTCAGCTGCGGCTCTGCCATGCATGTCAATGTACGGCCTGGCGGGTGACCGGCCGCCAGGACGCGGCCGCGCTGGCCCCGGGAGTGGCTGCCGGGCCGGGCGTTCCGGTGGCCCCGGGCCCGTCCCCCCGGGCCGGCGGGACCGGGGCTGCCGGCCCGGCGGGCCGGTAGGGGCCGGGCTGGGTGCGGCGGCGGAACCTGGTCACGAAGGCCATGTTGACCAGGTGCAGCCCGCCCAGCACCAGCAGCTCCAGGCCGATCTTGGAGAACAGCACGCCGGCCGCCTGGCGGGGGCTGGCGATCTGGCCCGGGCTGGGCATGGTGAGGGCGACGAAGCCCAGGCTGAGCAGGTAGAAGGCGACCACGCCGAGACGGGTGACGGCCCGGGCGAGGCCCTCGTCGCCCAGCACGCTGGCCAGGACGACCCGGCCACTGCGGGACAGGGCGGACCCGACGGCGACGGTAAGGCCGAGGCTGATCACGAGGTAGGCGGCGTAGGCGGCGGCGACGGCCATGGTGGGCTCCCTCGGCAGAAACTTTTGAACACGTTCAAGTTTGCCGCCTAGGACGGCCGGCGGCCTATCACCGGGGGGTTACATTCTTGAACACGTTCAAGAATGGGGAGCGGCGGCGAATTGGCCGGCTGCCCGTCGGAGTCCGGGCCGCCGGAACGACGATGGGGGTATGAGCGAGCAGCCAGCCGGGCCGGCCAGCGCTGGCACGCGGCTGCTCGCGCTGTACGACCAGGCGCTGCCGCAGGTGTTCGGCTACCTGCTGGCCCGGTGCGGGCAGCGGGCGGTGGCCGAGGACCTGACCGCCGAGACGTTCCTGGCCGCGGTGGACGCGGTGCGGGCCGGGCCGGCCCCGCTGAGCACCGGCTGGCTGATCGGGATCGCCCGGCACAAGCTCGCCGACCACTGGCGGCGGCAGGGCCGGGAGCAGCGGGTGCTGACCGCGGCCGCCGCCGGGCCGGGCGGGCCGCCGCCGGAGGACCCGTGGGACGCCCGGCTGGACGCGCTGCGGGCGCGGGAGGTGCTGGCCCAGCTCGGCCCGCACCACCGGGCCGCGCTCACCCTGCGCTACCTGGACGACCTGCCGGTGCCGCAGGTGGCGGGCCTGCTCGGCCGCAGCGTGCACGCCACCGAGGCGCTGCTGGTGCGGGCCCGGTCGGCGTTCCGTGCCGTGTACGGCCCGGGCGGGGAGGTGAGCGGCGATGACTGACCCGTTCGGTGTGCTGCGGCTGCCGGTCACCCCGGCCGACCCCGACCCCGCTTTCGCCGCCCGGCTGCGCGCCCGCCTGGAGCGCGCACTCGACCTACCAGAAGGAGTCGCCGTGACCGACATATCTACCCTGCAGAAGGCCGAGCAGGAAGCGCCGCCCGAGGAGCGCGGCGCCGCCATCCCCTACCTGGCGGTGCGCGGGGCCCGTGCGGCCCTGGACTGGTACGGGCAGGTGCTGGGGGCGCGGCTGCGCGGTGAGCCCATCATCATGCCCGACGGGCGGGTGGGGCACGCCGAGCTGGAGCTGGCCGCGGGCGTGATCTACCTCGCCGACGAGCATCCGGAGATCGGCCACCGTGCCCCGGTGCCCGGTGGCGCCCCGGTCAGCCTGGTGCTCACCGTCGCCGACGTGGACGTCACCGCCGGGGCGGCGGTGCGGGCCGGTGCCACGCTGGACCGGGGGGCCTACGAGGCCTACGGCCACCGCAACGCCACGGTGACCGACCCGTTCGGGCACCGGTGGATGCTGCAGGCGCCGCTCGCCGCGGCGGCGGCCGAGGCTGAGCCGCCGCGGCCGGTGCGGCAGGGCGACATCGGCTACGCCTCGCTGTGGGTGCCGGACGTGGCCCGCGCCGCCGCGTTCTACGGCGCGGTATTCGGCTTCGAGTACGAGCCGGGCCACGGCCAGCGTGGCCGCCAGGCCCCCGGCCTGACGCCGCCCCAGGGGCTGTGGGAAGGCGATGCCCCGACCCTGTTCTGCTCCTACGTCGTGGACGACGCCGTGGCGGCGGCCGGGCGGGTCCGGGCCGCCGGGGGCCACGCCGGCGAGCCGGTGCGGCGGGCCTACGGTTTGAGCGCCGACTGCGCCGACCCCGAGGGCGTCCGGTTCGCGCTGTTCCAGCTGCCCGGCCGCCCGGCCGGGCCGGCCGGGTCCCAGCCCGCCCGGGCCGCGCGTGATGGCGACCTGATCTACCTGACGCTGGAGGTGGCGGACGCGGCCAGGACGCTGGAGTTCTATGCCGCCGTGCTCGGCTGGCGGTCCCATCCCGGCCGGACTCCCGGCGGCTGGCAGGTCGAGGACACCAGCCCGATGATCGGGGTCAGCGGGGGCCACAGCCGGGCCGCGGCGGTGCCCGTGTGGCGCGTCACCGACGCGGTGGCGGCCGTCGCCCGGGTCCGGGCTGCGGGTGGCACCGCGTCCGAGCCGCACCGGGAGCCGTACGGCCTCATCGCCGAATGCACCGACGACCAGGGCACGCGCTTCTCCCTCACCGAGTTCCCCGGCTAGCCAGCCCGTTGCCGGGCGGGCGGCCAGGACGCGGAACCGGGACAATGGCGGCGTGAGGGTTGTCGTGCTGGCCGACACGCACGCCCCCCGGCGCTGGCGGTCCTGCCCGCCCGGGGTGGCGGCCCACCTGCGCGGGGCGGACCTGATCCTGCACGCCGGCGACGTGTGCACCGCGGACGTGCTCGACGAGCTGGCCGCCTACGCGCCGGTGCGGGCCGTCCTCGGCAACAACGACGGCCCGGACGTCGCCGCCTGGGGCGCGCCGGAAACGCTCCAGTTCGGCCTGGACGGCCTGCGGGTGGCCATGGTGCACGACACCGGCCCGTCGGCCGGGCGCCCCGCCCGGCTGCGCGGCCGGTTCCCCCGCGCCGACCTGGTCGTGTTCGGCCACTCGCACATCCCGCTCGACCACGCCGAGGCCGGCCAGCGGATCTTCAACCCGGGTTCGCCCACCGACCGGCGCAGGCAGCCGCACGGCACGCTCGGGGTGCTGGAGATCGGCGACGGGCGGCTGCTGGCGGCGGCCATCGTGCCGGTCAGCTGAGCCGGCGGTGGCTGGGGTCAGTCCCCGTTGCCGTTGCCGTTCCCGCCCTGATCGCCGCCGAAGCCGCCGTTGCCGTGGTCGTGCCCGTGACCGTCGGTGGCGGCGGTCACCACGATCGTGCTGCCCGCCCGCACCGGCCCGTTCGGCTCGACGGCCAGGACCGTGCCCGGGTCGGCGCCGGAGGGCTGCCACTGCACCCGCATGACCAGCCCGAGCTGCTGCAGCCGTTCGCGGGCCACCCCCAGCGGCTGCCCGATCAGCGGGCCCGTGGCGAGCTCGACCGTGGCCGGCGCCCGGGCGCTGGCGCTGGGCGGGTGGCTGCCCCCGGCGGACGCGCCGGCGGGCGGCCCGCCCGCTGACCGCAGCACCAGCGCCAGCCCGAGCAGCGCGAGCACGACGGGTACCGCCACCGCCGCGGCGATCCGCGAGCGCGGCCATCCGCCGCGCCGGGCCAGGCCGCGCCGGGTCGGCCCGTGCCAGCCCGGCCCGGGCAGGACCGGCCCGTGCAGGGTGGGCGCCAGGACCGCGGGCAGGCTGGCCGTCTGCGCCACCGGGCCGACCGCCAGCGGGCCCGCGTTGCTCCCGGCGCGCCCGGCCAGCAGGTCCCGCAGATGGCTGGCCCGGGCCGCGACCTCGGCGGCGGAGACCGGCCGCGCCGCCGGGTCCTTGGCGGTCAGCTCGGTGATCAGCTGGGCGGCGCCGACGGGCACGGTGGGCGGGAACGGCGGCAGCGGCTGCTCCCGGTGCGCGAGCGCCACCTCCACCGGTGGGCCGGTGAACGGCGCCACCCCGGCCAGGCACTCGTAGCCGACCATGCCCAGCGAGTACAGGTCGGCCGCCGGGGTGGCGGGCGCGCCCGCCACCCGTTCCGGCGCCAGGTAGGCCGGGGTGCCGACCACGGTCCCGGTCCAGGTCACCGGGGCCGACCCGGCGGCATGGGCGATCCCGAAGTCGGTGATCTTCACCTGGCCGTCCGGGCCGAGCAGCAGGTTGGCCGGCTTGATGTCGCGGTGCACCAGGCCCGCCGCGTGCGCGGCCGTCAGCCCGGCCGCCACCTGGGCGATCACATCCATCGCCCGGTCCGGCGCTAGGGGCCCACGGGCCAGCACGGCGGCCAGCGACGGCCCGTTCACCAGTTCCATGACCAGGAACGGTGGATCCGGCGGTTCACCCTCGCCGTAGTCGAACACCCGGGCGATCGCCGGGTGGGACAGCCGGCCGGCGTGGCGCGCCTCGGCCCGGAACCGGTCCAGTGTGTCTGCGTGCCCGGCGAATTCGGCCCGCAGCAGCTTGACCGCCACCGGCCGGGCGAGCACGATGTCCTCCGCCTGCCAGACCTGGCCGGCCCCGCCGGCCGCGATCTGATGGTCCAGGCGGTACCGGTGGGCCAGCAGCGTAGATGACGGCATGACAGCTTCTGACGCTACCCACGCCGGACGCCCGCAGTCAGCCGCAGCGGAAAACCTTTATCGCCCCGTTTGGGGCCGGCGCCATCCCCGTTACACGGCGGCCGGGAGCCGGGTCAGGGCGTCCTGCACGGCCTCCATCGGCAGGTCGAAGTCCTCGACCTGGCCGGCCTGGTAGCTGCTGTAGGCGGACAGGTCGAGCAGGCCGTGCCCGCACAGGGCGGTCAGGATCACCTTCTCCTCGCCGGTCTCCTTGCAGCGCAGCGCCTCCTCGATGGTGGCGGCGATGGCGTGGGTCGGCTCCGGCGCGGGCAGGATGCCCTCGGTCCGGGCGAAACGCAGGCCCGCCGCGAAGCACTCCGACTGCGGCTTGGCCACCGCCTCGATCAGCCCCAGCTCGTAGATGTGCGACAGCAGCGGCGACATCCCGTGGTAGCGCAGCCCGCCCGCGTGGATCGGGTCGGGCACGAAGTCGTGCCCGAGCGTGTGCATCTTCAGCAGCGGGGTGAGGCCCGCGGTGTCGCCGAAGTCGTACGCGTACACGCCGCGGGTGAACGACGGGCAGGCGGCCGGCTCGACCGCGCGCAGCACCGGGTTGATCTTCCCGGCCAGCTTCTCCCGCAGGAACGGGAACATCAGGCCGGAGAAGTTCGAGCCGCCGCCGGTGCAGCCGACGATCAGGTCCGGGGTGTCGCCGGCCAGCGCCATCTGCTTGAGCGCCTCCTCGCCGATGACGGTCTGGTGCATGAGCACGTGGTTGAGCACGCTGCCGAGCGCGTACCGGGTAGCCGGGTCGCCGCCCGCCACCTCCACCGCCTCGCTGATCGCGATGCCGAGGCTGCCGGTCGAGTCCGGGTGCTCGGCCAGCACCGCCCGGCCGGACGCGGTCAGGTCGGACGGGCTCGGGTGGACGGTCGCCCCGTAGGCCTCCATCAGCAGCCGCCGGTAGGGCTTCTGGTCGTAGGACGCCCGGACCTGCCACACCTCGCACTGCAGGCCGAACAGCACCGACGCGAACGCCAGCGCGCTGCCCCACTGGCCGGCCCCGGTCTCGGTGGTCAGCTTGGCGACGCCCTCCTGCGCGTTGTAGTACGCCTGCGGGACGGCGGTGTTGGGCTTGTGCGAGCCGGCCGGGCTGCCGCCCTCGTACTTGTAGTAGATCCGGGCCGGGGTGCCCAGATCCTTCTCCAGCCGCCGGGCGCGGAACAGCGGGGTGGGCCGCCACAGCCGGTAGACGTCGACGACCGGCTCCGGGATGTCGATGTACCGGTCCGGCGAGACCTCCTGCATGATCAGCGCCATCGGGAACAGCGGGGCGAGCGCGTCCGGGCCGACCGGTTCCTTGGTGCCCGGGTGCAGCGGCGGCGGCGGGGGAGAGGGCAGGTCGGGCACGATGTTGTACCACTGCCGGGGCAGCTCGGACTCTTGCAGAAGGTACTTGACCTGGTGCTCCATGGGTGCCCTCCGGCGGCGGAACGAAAGTTGATCAATGCGACACTAGCTGCTCTTCGCGCCGCGCGGGAGGCCCTTCGGGCAGGCCTGTTGCGGCCCTGGCACCGCCATGCCACTGTGGGCGCGTGATAGCGCGGCCGGTGAGCGCCGGGACCAGGCGGACCTGCCAGGCGCTGGCCGTGACCGGCGGACTGGCCATGATGACCGGCCTGCTGCTGGCTCTGATATCCGCCGTGGCTGGCCCCAGCTTCCTGGGCGGGCGCACGCCGGTGTCCCTGGTCGCCTCCGGGCTGATCGTGGCCGGGCTGTTCTGCGGGGTGACGCTGATCGCGGTGACCGCCCCCGGCAGCCGCCGGAGCCGCGCCCGCGCCCGCACCAGCGCCCCGGCCCCCGTCGGCGCCCCCGCCAGCGCCCCCGGCTCCGGCCCGCCCGGTGGCGACCCGCCCGGCGGCCACCGCCGCGGGATCCGCCGGCGGCGCGTTCCCGGCCCGCCCCGGCCGCGCGAGCCCGACCCATCCGAGGAATGGATGGACGCGCTGCGCCCACCCGGCCCGCCGCTGATCACCGGCCCGCTGCCGGTCGTCCGCCCCCCGCCACCGGCCACTCCCGCCGTTAGCGACTACGAC
>DATDGI010000270.1:0-12653 GCA_036522155.1 Streptosporangiaceae bacterium | reverse complement strand
GGGGGCCAGGTCGTGGCCGCCGGGCCGCGGCCGCCCGCGCAGCGCCTGCAGCAGCGCCTCGGCCAGCGGCCGGTAGGGAGTGCTGGCCCCGGCCGGGACCGCGCGTCCGACGGCGACCAGTGCCCCCCGGCTGCGCGCGCGGTCAGCGGTCTCCCGGGTCAGCCGGGACTTGCCGATCCCCGGTTCCCCGGTGAGGAACACGGCCCGGCCGGCCCCGGCCAGCGCGGTGGTCAGCGCCTCGTCCAGCCGGGCAAGCTCCGCCTCCCGGCCGACCACGACCTGGCACCGCACATCGATCACACTGCTCATTGTGCCGATCAGCCGGCCGATCTGCGCTCAAGCGGCCGCCCCGCCGCCCGTGCCTGTCAGCCGGAGCCGCCCCCGTCCAGGTGCGCGGTGTCGTTGAAGCCCCGGACGAACCACCGGACGGGGGTCACCACCAGCCGGGAGATGGAGCCGTTGTCGGCGGTGACGAACGCGAACGGCCGGGATCCGCTCGCCTGCGCCAGCGCCTCGCCGATCACGCCGCCGTGGGTGAAGACCGCCACCCGCTGGCCGAGGTGGGCGGCGGCGATCCGGTCGACCGCCTCCCGTACCCGGGCGGTGAACTCGGCCGCCGGTTCGGCCCCCGCGATGACCTCGAAGCTCTCCTGCTCCCACATCTGCTGGGCGGTGGGATGGTTCTCCGCCACCCGGATGCGGAACAGCCCGCCCTCCCACTCGCCCAGGCCGACCTCGCGCAGCCCCCGCTCGACCCGCGGGGTGAAGCCGAGCCGGGCGGCCAGCGGCGCGGCCGTGAGCGCGGTCCGGCGCAGCGTGGTCACGTAGATGGCGCTGATCCCCGCCGGGGCCAGCCGGTCCGCCAGGCGTTCGGCCTGCTGGTGCCCTTCCGGTGCGAGCGCGGGATCGGCCCGCCCGTCCACCATCGGGAACGGTGCGGCCAGGGTGGCGCGCTCGGACTCGCCGTGCCGGATCAGCAGCAGCTCGGCCGCGTCGGGTGGCAGCCGGAACCGGTTCTGCCGGTAGCCGCCCGCCGCCTGCGGCTCGTCGGGAGTGGTCACAACCCAGGAAGCGTAGCGGCCCGCCCGGCCCGCCCGGCGGCCCGGTCGGCGTCCCATCGACTCGCCGTCATCTGCCCAATATGGTGGGAACCCACCGCCGGGCACCACACCGGATGCAGCGGCCACGGGACGGTACGGGCGGCGCGCGGCTCGATGGGGAGGGCGCATGGCACAGGCCCGCTATGACTTCGTGATCGTCGGCGGCGGCTCGGCGGGCTGCGCCCTGGCCAACCGGCTCTCGGCCAACCCGTCCACCCGGGTGCTGGTGCTGGAGGCGGGCCGCCCGGACTACCGCTGGGACGTGTTCATCCACATGCCGGCCGCGCTCACCTTCCCGATCGGCAGCCGGTTCTACGACTGGCAGTACTCCTCGGAGCCGGAGCCGTGCCTGAACGGCCGCCGCGTCTACCACGCCCGAGGCAAGGTCCTCGGCGGTTCGAGCAGCATCAACGGGATGATCTTCCAGCGCGGCAACCCGCTCGACTACCAGCGCTGGGCCGCCGACCCGGGCATGGCCGGCTGGGACTACGCGCACTGCCTGCCCTACTTCAAGCGGATGGAGACCTGCCTGGCCGGCGCGGATGAGTTCCGCGGCGGCGACGGGCCGCTGGTGCTGGAACGCGGGCCGGCCACCGGCCCGCTGTTCCAGGCGTTCTTCGAGGCCGTCCAGCAGGCGGGCTACCCGCTCACCAGTGACGTCAACGGGTTCCGGCAGGAGGGTTTCGCCGCCTTCGACCGCAACATCCACCGCGGCCGCCGGCTCAGCGCGGCCCGCGCCTACCTGCACCCGGTGCTGGGCCGGCCCAACCTGGAGGTGATCTGCCGGGCTTTTGTCACCCGGATCCTCTTCGGCGGCAAGCGTGCCGTTGGCGTGGAGTACCGCCACGGCCGCGGATCCCCGCAGACGGTGCGCGCCGATGAGGTGATCCTGTGCGGCGGCGCGATCAACTCACCGCAGCTGCTCCAGTTGTCGGGCGTGGGCCGTGCCAGTCACCTGGAGGGGCTCGGCATCGGCATGGTCGCCGACCTGCCCGGGGTGGGTGAGAACCTGCAGGACCACCTGGAGGTGTATGTCCAGTACGCGTCCAAGCTGCCGGTCTCGGTCGCCGCGGCGCTGAAGTGGCGCAACCGCCCGATGGTAGGGGCCCGCTGGCTGTTTGGCCGCAGCGGCCCGGGGGCGACCAACCACTTCGAGGGCGGCGGCTTCGCCCGCAGCAACGACGAGGTGGCCTACCCGAACCTGATGTTCCACTTCCTGCCCATCGCCATCCGCTACGACGGCTCATCCCCGGCCGGCGGGCACGGCTACCAGGTGCACATCGGCCCGATGTACTCCGACTCGCGCGGCACCGTCAAGATCATCTCCACCGACCCGGCGGTGCACCCGGCCCTCGTGTTCAACTACCTGTCCACCCCCAGCGACCGGCGGGAATGGGCCGAGGCGATCGCCATCGCGCGCAGCATCCTGAGCCAGCCGGCCTTCGCCCCCTACAACGCCGGCGAGCTGTCGCCCGGCCCCGGGGTCAGCACCGAGGAGCAGGTGCTTGACTGGGTCCGCCGGGACGCGGAAACCGCGCTGCACCCCTCGTGCACCTGCAAGATGGGCACCGGCCCGGACGCGGTCGTCGACCCGGCCACCATGCAGGTGCATGATGTGGCCGGGCTGCGGGTGGTGGACGCCTCGGTCATGCCGTACGTGACCAACGGCAACATCTACGCGCCGGTGATGATGACCGCCGAGAAGGCGGCCGACCTCATTCTCGGCGACACCCCCCTGCCACCTGAGAACGTCCCCTTCTACCGCCACCGCCCTGCCCCGGCCGGAGCCAGCTGAGCCCCACCCACCATGATCATGAAGGATTGTCAGTGATATTCCCTGAGGATCCTTCAGGATCATGAAACTGGAGAGGGCAGATGGCTGATGCGCGGGATCCGCGGGGGCTGCGGGGGGATGCGCCGCTGCTGGACGCGTGGCTGCGCTCCACCGAGCGGGCGGCGGCTGGCGAACTGACGCCGATGAGCGTGCCCGGGCACAAGCAGCGCACGCACCTGACCGGCGCGGTGGTGGCCGGCGACACCCCGCTCTACGGCGGCCTCGACACGATCAAGCACGCGGACATCCTGCTGGCCGAGGCCGAGCAGCGCGCGGCCCGGCTCTGGGGGGCGGACTGGTGCCGGTTCTCGGTGGCCGGCTCCACCCACGGCAACCAGGCGCTGGCGCTGGCGGCCGGCTCGCCCGGCCAGGAGGTGATCGTCACCCGGAACCTGCACCGGTCTCTGCTGCTCGGGCTGGTGCTGGCCGGGCTCCGGCCGGTGTGGGTGCAGCCCGACCGCGACGAGGCCACCGGCCTGCCCCGGGCCGTCCCGGTGGCCACGGTCAGGGCCGCCCTCGCCCGCCATCCCGGCGCCTGCGCGGTGTTCCTGGGCGACCCCTCCTACGTGGGCACCACCGGCGACCTGGCCGGCCACGCGCAGGCCGCGCACGAGGCCGGGGTGCCGCTGCTGGTGGACGCCGCCTGGGCGGCGCACCTGGGCTTCCACCCGGACCTGCCGCCGCACGCGCTGGCCGCCGGGGCCGACGCGATGGTCACCAGCGCGCACAAGGCACTGCCCGCCTACACCCAGGGCGCCCTGGTGCTGGCCAGGACCGGCCGGCTGGACCGGGCCCGGCTCGACCGCGCCTTCGAGGCCACGCACACGACCAGCCCGGCGGGCGCGATCGCCGCCAGCATCGACGCCTGCCGGGCGCTGCTGGCCCGGGACGGGGAAGAGTTGTGCGCCCGGCTGCTGCGGCTGGTCGCGGCGGCCCGCGAACGGCTGGCCGCGGTGCCCGGCGTCGCGGTGCTGGCCGGCCCCGGCGTCGAGCCGGCCAAGCTCGTCGTGCTGCTGCCCGGCACCGGCGCGCACGGGAACGAGGTCGAGGCGGATCTGATCAAGGCGGGCATGCCCGTGGAGATGGCCGACCGCGACACCATCGTGCCGATCATCACCCTGGCCGATGATGAGGACTCGGTCGCCCGTTTCACCCAGACGCTGGTGGCCGCGATCGAGCGGCACCGCGCCGCCCCCCGCACTCCGCTCCCGTCCCCGGCCTGGACGGTCACGCCGCGGGTCGCGCTGCCACCACGAAAAGCATTCTTCGCGCCTAACGAAACGGTCGTGGCCGGCGCCGCGATCGGGCGCACGAGCGCCGAACTGGTGGCCCCCTACCCGCCCGGGATCCCGGTGCTCGCCCCGGGGGAGGTCATCACCGCCGAGGCGCTCGCGGCGCTGCGCGCCGCCCAGGCCGAGGGCAGCCGGATCGCCTACGCCGCCGACCCCACCCTGGCTACCCTCCAGGTCGTTGTTACATGATTACGAAATCCGCTCAGGGCGCGGTACCTCTGCTCGCCTGTGGCACAGTCCTGACTGTGCCGTTGGAGGATCTGCCGGACTGGTTGCGGGCTTGGTGCCTGGATCATCTGGGTGGCGAACCCGCCGGCGTGCTGTTCGAGCTGCAGCAGGTCTCGATGGTGTTCGGTCTGCGGTTGGCCGATGGTACGGACGTGGTGGTGAAGGCGCGCGCCGATGACGGCCGGGCCGTGTCGTGTGTCGCGGCGCAGGCCCGGCTGGCCGGGCGCGGGTTTCCGTGCGCCCGGCCGCTCACGCCGGTGGCCGGTGCCGGTTCGCTGGCTGTGCACGCCGAGGAGTTCCGGCCCGGCGGCGAGCTGTTGCACGGGGACTCGCCGGACGTGGCCGCGCGCTACGCGGAGGTGTTCGCCTGGCTGATGGCCGAACTGGCCGGTATGACCGTCGCGCCGCCGCTGCCGAACCCGCCTGGGTGCGCTGGGACCACACCGGTTCCGGGGTGTGGTCGGCGATCGGCTGCCTCGATAACCGGGACCAGAGCGCCGTGCCCGCGTACGTCGCTGGCACGGCCGAGCGGGCCCGGCGGCGGCTACTGGCCGCCGGCCTGCCGTGCGTGCTGGGCCACGCCGACTTCGAGGCGCAGAACATCCGGTGGCACGGTCAGCAGGTGTGGGCGGTGCACGACTGGGACAGTCTGGCGTGGCAGCCGGAGGCGGCGCTGGCGGGAGCGGCGAGTGGGTCTTTCGCCAGTGCCGGGCCGCCCACACTGGCGCCGATCGACAGCTCCGAGGCGTTCCTGGTGGCTTACCAGAACATTCAGGGGCGCTTGTTCACGGCCGTGGAGCAGGAGATCGCGTGGGCGGCCAGCGTGTGGATGGCTGCGTACAACGCCCGAGAGGAAGCACTGCACGGCCACAGCGCGGTGTGCCGCGATGCGCTCCGGGCACAAGCAGCCGAACGCCTCCGCCGGGCCAATGCCTAGCCCTGGCGGATGGTGGCGGACTTGGCGTGTGCGGCGGGATGCGCTCTCACTGAGAAGCATGCTCCTTGAGGTCAGTTCGGGCCAGGAGGGTAGCGCACAGGGTGCCTGCGAGCCAGCGCTGGTACTGGTCTGCAGTCCACTGCCGTTCCACGGTGAGAAGGTGGTGGACCTCCGGGGACATCAAGGTGTAGATCACGTCCAGCGCGTGCCGCTCGGTCATCCCTTCGGCCAGTTCGTTGCAGGCTTTGAGCGCCCGGGCAACGCGGGCCTGGCCTGCTAGGCGCTGGCCGCTAAAGGTGTGCAGCAGCTGGGCGGCGTCGGGGTCTACCACGGCCGCTGTGCGCAGGACGTGCTGGATCGGCGCGGAGCGGTCCAGCACCTCGCGGCACAATCTGGCGAAGCCTGCCAGCAGCTGACGTGGGTCATGCTGGCCTGCTGCCTCCTGGGCGGTAGGTCGCTCATGCAGGGGGATCGGCTGGTCGTCGCCGACGAACGAGGTCTCCAGCACTGCATGGAGGATTCCCCGCTTGGAGCTGAACAGGCGGTAGACGGTCGCCAGCGGCGTGTCGGCGGCGTCCCCGATCATCTCGACGGTGGTCGCCGGGTAGCCGTGCTGGAGGAACAGGCTTCGCGCGGCTTCCACAACCTTTGCCCGGGTGGCACGAGTTTGTGCCTGCCGGCGCGGGCTGTCGTAGCGGCGGTGCGGTGCTGTCTCACCCATATTGACGAGAGTAGCACTCTCATGTGAGAGTTAGACTCTCACGATTTTCCTGCCGGCCAGTGGAGGGTGAACGAAGTGGCTGATGCTGATCAGAACCGCCGCGTCGTCGAACGGTTCGACGCTCTGCTCAACAGCCAAGACCTGCACCAGCTCGACGTACTGTGCACGCCGGACATGGTGAATCACGCGCTGGCGCCGGGGCGGCCGCCCGGGCTCGCTGGCACCCGGGAGTTCCTCAGCGCCCGGGGCCGCAGCGACTGGCGCTCCGATCGCTGGCGGCACCTTGCTGTCGTGGCAGACAACGGTTACGTCGTGCAGTTCGGGACCCGCGGGGGCCACTGGCCCGGCGGTGAGTTTCGCGGCATCTACGTCCCAGCGGGCAGCTACGAGCGGGAGGTCGCGTTCATCTACCGGCTGCAAGGCAGCCGCATCGCAGAGCGCTGGGCAGTGCGCGACGATCTCGGCATGATGCAGCAGCTCGGAGCGCTCGACCGGCCCAGCGCGGGATAGGCGCCGCGGGTGAACCTCACCCCTATCACTGACAGGATTCCGTGATCATGGACTGGCGGTGCCCAGGCGCAGATGGTCGCGGGCGGTGGCCAGGCCTTCGGCCAGCGCGGTGCGCTGGGCCGGGGTGAGCACGTCGATCAGGTAGCGGCGTACCACCTGGACGTGACCGGGCGCGGCCCGGCTGAGGGCGGCTCGGCCCGCCTCGGTCAGGACGGCCAGCACGCCCCGGTCGTCGGCGGGGTCCCGTTCCCGGCGGACCAGCCCGGCCCGCTCCAGCTGGGTGATCTGGTAGGTCAGCCCGCTGCGGGAAACCGTGATCATGTCCGCGAGCTCGCTCATCCGCTGCCGGCCGCCGGGCGCGGACTCCAGCCGGGACAGGACCTCGTACTGCGGATGGGACAGGCCGGCATCGGCCTTGAGCTGCTGCTCGATGGCGCGGTCGAGCCGGTGGCTGACCTCGAGGAAGGCCAGCCAGGCGGCCATCTCCGCCTCATCCAGCCAGGCCGGCTCGTCTGTCACCGGCTCAGCCTAGCGCCCATGATTCAAATTCAAACTACTGCCGCGGCCGCGTGCGGCCAGGGTGGCCGAATCGCTGGGAATGACCGAGCGGCCATCTGATCAGTCGCGGGGTCAGAAGGGCCGGTTCAAATTGAGAACGGCCACGCGCTGCATGAGAGGTACAGAGGCGTTAGGGACCACATGATCGCGTGGCTCCTGACAGCTACCGGTGGCCCTGACGGCCACCTGTGAGAGGAGCAGCGATGACCGCGCTCGATGCAGCAGCTGACGGTACTCCCCAGCCCGCCGCGCATGCGGAAGAGGCAGCCGCGGCCGGGGCAGCCGCGGTAGGCCCGCTGGCTGGCGATCCGGCAATTCTTGGACTGCCGAGCTTCATCGTCGGCTCCATTGCCCTGGGCCTGGTGCTGGTCGGCGTCGTGCCTGCCACCGCCGTCGGCGCCTCGCTGCCCATCATCCTCGCGGCCACATCGGCGGGCCTGTTCGTGGCGGCGATCTGGAGCGCGGCCATCGGCCAGAGCGCCGTGGCGGCCATCTTCGGCATCTTCGCCGGTTTCTGGCTGAGCTACGCCGTGCTGGTGCTCGGGCTGATCCACAACTGGTTCGCGATCACCCTGGCCGCGGCGGTAGCCACCCAGAAGCTCTTCCTGATCACCTGGCTGGTCATCATCGTGATGCTCACCCTGGCCACGCTGCGGCTGCCACTGGCCTTCACGGCGCTGTTCGTGCTCATCGACGTGGCGCTGCTGCTGCTGATCATCGCCACCACCCAGGCATCCACCGGCCTGCTCAAGACAGCCGGCTACGTCGTGCTGGTGTTCGCCGCCCTGGGGGTGTACCTGTTCTTCGGATCGGCCTCGGTGGCCACCGGTGGCAAGGCGCTCCCGCTGGGCCGGCCGATCCTGCGCTGACAGCGGCTGCCGTCCGCCGCCAGCGGTGTGGGAGTTGCCCCTCGTCGTCGTTCAATGACCCTCCTTCGGCGAAGGGACCCCGGTCAGGCTCTCGACGCTGGGGAGCGCTGGTTGCGCGACCGGTGGCTGACCTCGAGGAAGGCCAGCCAGGCGGCCATCTCCGCCTCATCCAGCCAGGCCGGCTCGTATTCAAACTAGCTTGGGGAATCGGGGGGGCATCGGGGGATAGGCGCCGGGCGGAGGGTGGAGGTCGAAGGCAGGTCGGCGTGGTGGGCAACGGCGCCCGATGGGTGATTCCGGCCGGGACGCGGCCCCGGCGGGCGGTCAGGCGGCGCTGTGGGGGCCGGTGTCCTGCTCGCGGAGGAGATCGCGGAGCGAACCGACCTCCTCACTGAGCCGATGCAGTTCTCCCGCCAGGGCTGCGAGGTCCAGATGGGCGGCCGCCCACTCCTGCTGGCGGGCGGTCTTGTCGGCGAGCAGTTGCCGTTCCTGGTCCCGCAGCGCCGCAGCGCTCTCATAGTCCTCGGCGCCAGCGGCGGCTTCCTTGGCCGTGCGGGCCTGCGCGATCTGCTGGTCGAGGTCGCCCACGTCCGGCCCGGTCCCGAGGCTCTGCCCGATGGCCGACAAACGCGCGTCGATCGACTCGACGCGTTCCAGAATGTCCGGCCGCTCGCGCTGCCGCCGGGCGGATTTACCGTAGCGCCGGGCCGCGCGCCCGCTCTTCTGCTCGTCGTCGCCGCGCTGGCCGTGCAGCAGCTGGATCAGCTGCTGGCGGACCCGGTTCATATCCAGGCCCAGGCGCACCAGCACCTGCGCGGCCACGCCGTCTCCCTCACGGATCAGGCCCAGCAGCATGTGCTCGGGGCCGACGTCGTTGTCGCCCATGGCCAGCGCTTCGCGCCGCGCCAGCCCCAGCACCTTCTTGACCCGCGGCGTGAAGGGGATCGTCGGCGACGGATCCTGCTGGCCCTGGCCGATGATCTCCCGCACCTGCTGGCGCACCTCCGCCAGGCCGACCCCCAGCGACTCCAGCGCCTGGGCCGCCAGGCCGTCACCCTCATGGATAAGGCCCAGCAGCAGGTGCTCGGTGCCGATGTAGTTGTGGCGGAGCATCCTGGCTTCTTCGTGGGCCAGGTCCATCACCCGCCGCGCCCCGTCGGTAAAACGCTCGAACATGCCCATCCGCCCTTCGAAGCCCCGGCGGCCTGATCGTGGATATCAAGATACATCGCGTCTCTGCCAGCAGCAAGATACATCGCGAGTTCGGCAACGGGCCCGTCCCGGCAGCTCAGCCGCCATCAGCCCGCCCGGCGCCACTGCCGGGCGGCGCGAAATCCACGGTGACCGACACGTTGTCCATGGCCCCATGATCGCCTGCGGCGGCCACCGCCGGCATCTGTCACAGCGCGGGCGGGCCGCCCCTGGTACGGCGGAAGCTGGGACCGGGACCAGCGGCCGAGCCGCGGGAATGTAGTTTGAATTTGAACTGTTGTCGATGGGCAGATGGTCAGCATGGCGGCAGGAGGACACGATGTCCGGCGAGCACACGCCAGCCGAAAGCGGAGCAGGCAGCGCGGAAGCGGCCGGCCCGGGCCAGACCCGGATGCCCGCGATCTACCTGAGCCACGGCGCCCCGCCGCTGGCCGACGACCGGCTGTGGACCCGGCAGCTCGCGGACTGGTCGGCCAGCCTGCCCCGGCCCGCGTCGGTGCTCATGGTCTCCGCCCACTGGGAGTCGGCGCCGCTCGCCCTCGGCGCGACCACCACGGTGCCGCTGGTCTACGACTTCTGGGGGTTCGAGGATCGGTACTACCAGGTGACGTATCCGGCGCCGGGTGCGCCGCAGCTGGCCGGCGACGTCCGCAAGCTGCTGCGGGCCGCGGGCACCGGAGTGCAAGATATCCCGGACCGGGGCCTTGACCACGGCGCCTACGTCCCGCTGGTGGAGTTGTACCCGGACGCCGATGTCCCGGTGCTGCAGATCTCCATGCCGACCCTGGACCCGCAGCGGCTGTTCGAGGTTGGCCGCAAGCTGGCGCCGCTGCGCGACGCCGGAGTGCTCATCGTGGGCAGCGGCTTCTTCACCCACAACCTGCGGGCCATGAACATGGACGGCTCGGTCAGCTCGGTCATGTCGGAATTCGACCACTGGGGTGCCGAAGCACTCGCCCGGGGCGACATCGACGCGCTGCTCGACTTCCAGCACAAGGCCCCTGCGGCCCGGCAGGCTCATCCGCGGACCGAGCATTTCGCGCCGCTGTTCGTGACGCTGGGCGCCGCCGCGGGCGATGTGTCCGGCGCGCGGACTGTCATCGACGGCTTCTGGTACGGCCTGGCCAAGAGGTCCATCCAGGTCGCCTGACCGGCGGGCGGTGGCCGTGGCCGTCACCACGCTGGCCGCCGCGGCGCTGTTCAACCCGCTGCGGCGGCGGGTGCGGCAGCTGGTGGACCGGCGGATAACTTGCCTCACGGCCTCGCTACCTGCGCTGACCTGCACAAACAGGCTCCCGGGGGCCTGAAACTGGCCTCCGGGAGTACCCGTCTCGACCTGCGGTTACGCGGTTCTACCGCTCGTCTGCCTGACTTCCGGCCGACTTTCAGCGGTGGCAACAGCGCGCGGATGTCCGGGTGCGCGGGTGGCACTCGTGCTCCTGGCGCGCCTCGACAGCCCGGCGCATCTCGGCACCCTGGCCTTCCAGCTCCGGCAGCTCCCTGATCACCGCTTCAAGTTCACCTGCGAAGATCTCCAGGCCTTCCCTGGTGCTGACTACCGGTATCACCTTCTCGGTCCATCCATCGGCCCTTTAGTGCCCGCATCGCCCTGAGAGATAAGCTACCTTTTCCCGTACACTCGAAAGTCATTCTCACCCGCGACGGGGTTGTACTCTCCTTCGTGCCGAGCTTTCATTCCGTTCAGCCATGCGAGCTTCTTTGATGAGGTCTGAAACGTGGTTTCGCCCACGAACTTATTGTGGGTGGGGCTCTCGATGATGCTCGTCCCCTTGTAGTACACGAGAACAGTGTCGCCGTCGCTGGTCGTGTGGATCTGTCGTACTTCGTAGTCAATGGTTCGATCTGGCTTTACCAGCATGGTGATCGTCGCGTAGAACGTGGCGTTGTACACGCCTTTGGCCTCTCCCTCGAGATTGGACTCGAGCCTGATGCCTTCGGGCGAGAAGTCTTTGACGCTTCTGGTCGTGTTCTTCGACTTCAACTCCAGGAGAAGCTCCTCATTTGCGTCCGCATGTTGTGATTCCATTTGGGATACCACCTGATTCCTCCTTACTCACATAGGTGAACCTAGCCGGGTTCACCGGGGGCCCGGATCTTCGAGTATTGCCGGGCGCACCCTCGTGGCCGTGCGAGCCTTTCGCGACGAACCGAGCCTCGCCGCCGGGCGGGTGAGCGGTCGTCACCAGATCCTGGTGATTCACGCGCCGAGGGCACGGTCGAGGTTGAACGCGGCGCTGATCAGCGCCAGGTGGGTCAGTGCCTGGGGGAAGTTCCCTTGCTGACGACCAGGACAGCCCTCGTGCTGACGCTGGCGGTGCTGACCGGCCTCGGGGCCGCCGGTCTGCCGCCGTGGTCGGGCCTCTCCGGGTCTGCGCCCGGCGCGTCACGTGCCTTGCCATAGCTCCTGGACACGGTCCGGGCTGACCTGGCCGGCGCCGCCCAGCCGCGGCGCCGCGCCCGCGGTCATGAGCCGACAGAGGTGGCGAGGCGGCTGGCTTCGGTGGCGAGCCGGGTGGCTTCGGCGGCCAGCCGCCCGGCGCGGCCGGGGCGGGCGTCGCCGGGCGCCTGGGCGAGGTTGATCCGCACCAGGGCCGCCGCCGAGCTGGCACCGGCCGCCGCTAGCAGCGCGGCGGTGATCGCGTCACCGCGCACCGCCGGGTTCCCGTCGGCCGCCACGGCCGCGGCGATCGCGGCCACCTCGGCCCCCAGCTCCGTGACCCGCATCGGCACGTCGCAGGCCGCGGAAAGAGCCGCCTGGATGGCCCCGCTATCGCCGGCGCGCTGGGCGGCCAGCACCGCCCGGTAACGGGCCACGTCGGCCTCGGCCAGCGGGGCCGCCTCGTCGCGCAACCGGGTGGCCCGCGCCGCCAGCGGCTCGGCCTCTGGTTCCGCAGCTGCCAGCCGGCGCGCGGAAAGGGCGGAGGTCATGGCGCACAGGCTGGCGGCAAGGGTCACCGCCAGCGCCGCCACCGCGCCGCCACCCGGGTCGGGCGTCGGCGCCGACAGCGCGGCCAGGAACTGGCCGACGGGCAGGTTCAGGTACCCATCCGGCCCGCCGCCGGGATAGCCCGGCTGGCCTGGTCCCGGCGTGGGGGCGCCGGGCCGGGCCGGAGATGGCTGCGGCCCGGGGTCTGGCTGGCCCGGCTGGCTGCTCATGCCAGGCCGACCACCTGGCCGTCGGCGTCGATGTCGATCCGCTCGGCGGCGGCGTGCGAGGCCAGGCCGGGCATGGTCCGCATGTCCCCGCAGATCGGGTAGATGAAGCCGGCCCCGGCCGAGGCGCGGGCCTCCCTGACCGGCAGCCGCCAGCCAGCCGGCGCGCCCTTGCGGGCGGGGTCGGCCGACAGGGACAGGTGGGTCTTGGCGATGCA
>DATDGI010000269.1:0-31197 GCA_036522155.1 Streptosporangiaceae bacterium | reverse complement strand
TGGTGGCGGGCCGGAGCCAGGCCGGCCCGTCCGGCGGCAGCCCGTCCGGGGCCAGCCGGCCAGCCGGCGGCGGCCCGGTCCTGGCCGCGGCCGCACAGCGGCAGCAGGTGGCCCGCTGGGTCGCCAGTCAGGTCAGCTCGGCGGCCATCGTGGCCTGCGACCCCGTCATGTGTGCGGCGCTCCAGGCGCGGGGTGTGCCCGCCGGCCGGCTGCTGGTGCTGTCGGCCGCGCAGCCGGACCCGCTCGGCTCCGATGTGATCGTGGCCACGCAGGCGGTGCGCAGCCAGTTCGGGGCCCGGCTGGCGGGCGTCTACGCCCCCGTCACGGTGGCCAGCTTCGGCACCGGCCCGGCCCGGATCGACATCCGTGCGGTGGCTCCCGACGGCGCCGCCGCCTACCGGGCGCAACTGGCCGCCGATGTGGCCGCCCGCCGCACCGCCGGGGCGCAGCTGCTCCGCAATCACAACATCGTTGTCTCCGCCGTCGCCCGGTCGGCTCTGGCCGCGGGTGAGGTCGATCCCCGGCTGCTGCTCGCCCTCCCGGCCCTGGCCGCCTCGCATCCGGTCGACATCATCAGCTTCGGCGGCGCCGCCCGCGGTGCCAGTGTGGGTGTACCGCTGCGCTCGGCCGACATCGCCGGCGCCCGGGTGCCCGGCGGGCACCAGCCGGCGTCACTGGCCACCCTGAGCGCGTTCCTGCGCGCCCAGCAATCCCCGTATCTGCCCTCATCACTGGCAATTGTGCGCACCACCGCCCAGCAGGCCGTGCTCAGCGTCGGGTACCCGGTGCCGAGCCCGCTCGGGCTGCTCGGGTCGCGCAGCTGACTAAGGAGAAGCCGAATGACGAATTACCACTGGGCGCGCCGCCCGCGGCTCCGGATTGCGACCCTGGCCGGGCTGTTCGCGCTGGCCACCGGGCTGCTGGCGGCGGCCGCGCCGGCCGCCACCGCCGCCACCGCCGCGCACCGGGCGGCCCAGACCGGCTGGATCCGGCTGGCTCACCTGTCGCCCAACACCCCGCCGGTGGATGTCTACCTGTATTCCTTCGGCGGTTCGAAAGCCATGATCGTGCTGCACCACGTCGGCTACGGCGCGGTCTCCCCGTATGAGAAGGTCGCCAGCGGCGATTACACGGTGGCCATGCGCGGGGCGGGGGCGTCCTCGACCTCCCCGCCGGTGCTGTCCACCTCCGTCAACATCAGCCCCGGCGGTGCCTACACGGTGGCCGGGCTGGGGCCGGCCAAGGGCCTGCGGCTGCAGGTGATGCGGGACCGGCTGACCACCCCCAAGGGCGAGTCGCTGGTCCGGGTCATCCAGGCCTCCCTGCGCAACCACCGGGTCACCGTGACGGCCGGCTCGCAGGTCCTGGCCAAGCGGCTGCTGTTCGGTCACGTCACCAGCTACGGCCGGGCTGCCCCGGGTACCTGGACGGTGCAGGTCAGCGGTGCGAACGGGACCGTTTCCCAGTCCGTCACGCTGAGCGCGGGCACCATCCACACGCTGGTCGTGCTGGACGGCGCCAACGGCCTGCTGCTGGACAACCTGGAGGACGCCGCGGGCAGCACCGTCATGCCGCAAGGTGGCGCGGCGACCGGTCTCGGCGGTACCGCGCCGGTGCCGGCTCCCTCGCCCGCGCCGTGGGCCGCCGTGATCGTCGCCGGCCTGCTGTGCACCGGTGCGGCCGCGGTCTGGCTGAGGCGTGCCCGGCACCAGGCCCGCCACGCACGCTAGGTATGGCCCGGCCCGGAGCGGCTCACGCCATTCCGGGCCGGGCACGCCACTCCGCTGGCTGACCCGCCGCCCGGTGGCGGCCGCCCTGCTGTCCAGCGGCCTGCTGTTCGTGGGCGCGGGCGCGGTCAGCATCGCGCTGTTCACCGGCCACCCCGGGATCACCCCCCGGCCGGTGGCCCATCCCGGCCCGGTCCCCACCGGCCCGGTGGTCGCCCCGCCGAGGCCGGTCGCCCGGGTCTACGTGTCCCGGCCGGTCTACCTGACCATCCCGGCCATCGGGGTGCGCACCCCACTGGTCAAGCTGGGGCTGACCCCGCAGAGGACGCTCCAGGTGCCGCCCAGCACGTCGGTCGCCGGGTGGTACACCGGCAGCCCGCGGCCGGGCCAGGTGGGCTCGGCCATCATCGCCGGCCACATCGACTCCGTCCTGGGGCCCGGCGTGTTCTTCCGGCTCCGGCTGCTCCGGCCCGGTGACCGCATCTACGTCCGCCGGGCGGGCGGCAAGCTGGCCGTGTTCAAGGTGTACGCGGAGCACATGTACGCCAAGGACAGCTTCCCGACGCAGAAGGTCTACGGCCCGGCGCCGGACCCGGAACTGCGCCTGATCACCTGCGGCGGGGTCTTCGACCCGGCGACCGGCTCCTACCTGAGCAACGTCGTCGTCTACGCCTCCCAGGTCCGTTAGCCGCTACCAGCCCCGTTCCCGCCACTCGGCCACGTGCGGCCGCTCCGCCCCGAGGGTGGTGTCCTTCCCGTGGCCGGGGTAGATCCAGGTGCCGTCCGGCAGCACGCCGAACACCCGCTCCTCCAGGTCATCCATGAGCTGGCCGAACCGCTGCGGGTCGTGCTCGGTGTTGCCGGGGCCGCCGGGGAACAGCGAGTCGCCGGTGAACAGGTGCGGGGTGGTGGCCAGCGCCCCGCCCGCGTCGTAGCACAGCGCGATGCTGCCGGGGGTGTGGCCGCGCAGGTGGATGACGGACACGCTGGTCGCGCCCACCACCACCCGGTCACCGCCACGGACCAGGCTGGTCGGCGTGACCGGGAGTTCCGCCGCGTCGTCGGGGTGGGCGATGACCTTGGCCCCGGTCGCGGCCTGCACCTCGGCCAGCGCCTGCCAGTGGTCGAAGTGCCGGTGGGTGGTCACGATCGCGCTGAGCGTCTCCCCGGTGAGCGCGAGCAGCCGGCCGGCCTCGTTGGCGGCGTCGATGAGCACCTGCTCCCCGGTTTCGCTGCAGCGGAGCAGGTACGCGTTGTTGTCCATCGGCCCGACCGCCAGCTTGGTGATGGCCAGGCCGGGCAGGGTCCGGGTGTCGGGCGGGCCGCCGACGCTCACTTCCCCGGTGTATGTCACGGTTTCTCCTTTGCCGGTCCTCGGGACTTTTCTGCCTAACGGATGGCTCGGTGCTGATCTCGCTATCGCCACGCGGGCGGCACCGGCAGGGTGGGGTCGTCCCCGAACACCTGCAGGCCGCTGCCGCCGTCGCGGCCGGTCAGCCAGGCCAGCAGGGTGGCGGCCGGCCCGTGGACGAGGGTCGGTGCGGCCGCCGGCCGGTCGGGGCCGATCCGGAACCGGGCCCCGCTGCCAGCCGCCCAGACGACGCAGGCCGGGGTGTCCTGGCGGCCGGCGAACGAGTCGGCCACCCGGGCCAGCGCGTCGGTCACGAAGTCGTCCGGCCAGTCACCGGGCCGGTAGCCCGCGGCCAGGTCCACGTGGTGGATCTCCACCTCGGACAGCCGCAACTGCAGCACGCCGTAGGCCGGGAAGGGCGGCCCGGTCAGCCTCCGGACCTGAGCGGTCCAGGCCTGCGCCGGCAGCCCGGTGGCCTGCCCGGCGAACGCGTCCGCGGCCGCCGCCACGTCGGCGGCCAGTTCGGCGGCGGGCCGGCCCGCGCCCGCCTCGATGGCGGCCGCGCGCGCCTCCGCGCTCGCGTACATCGGGGTCTCGATCCCGGTCTGCGCCCAGCGCAGCAGGTTGGCCAGGCCGTCGGCGTTGCGGGCGATGTGGGTCAGCACGTGCCCGCGGGTCCAGCCGGGCAGCAGCGACGGCTCCCGCACACCGGCATCGGTCAGCGCGCCCGCCGTGCCGAGCAGCCGGCCGGTCGCGGCCGCGAGGTCGGCCATCCACTGACTGGTTTCCGCGTCCACGAGGCTCCTTTGCTGGCGTCCGGGACCATTCTGGCGCACCGGATGGCAGGCTGGTGCGGTGCGCATGGGGGAGCCGCGGGAAGCCAGGACCGCGGAACCGTGTTTTGTCAGTGGTCCCGAATACCATGGCGTGTCCTCCGTGCCCAGCGGGGGACGGGCCCGACCGGAAAGCAAGCACGGAGAGCAGGACGCAGTGGCCGATCGTCTGGTGATACGCGGTGCGCGCGAGCACAACCTCAAGGACGTGTCGCTCGACCTGCCCAGGGACGCCCTGATCGTGTTCACCGGGCTGTCCGGCTCGGGCAAGTCCAGCCTGGCGTTCGACACCATCTTCGCCGAGGGCCAGCGCCGTTACGTCGAGTCGCTGTCGGCCTACGCCCGCCAGTTCCTGGGCCAGATGGACAAGCCGGACGTGGACTTCATCGACGGGCTCTCGCCCGCGGTATCGATCGACCAGAAGGCGGCCAGCCGCAACCCGCGGTCCACCGTGGGCACGATCACCGAGGTCTACGACTACCTGCGGCTGCTGTATGCGCGGGTGGGCAAGCCGCACTGCCCGATCTGCGGCCGCCCGATCGCCCGGCAGACCCCGCAGCAGATCGTGGACCGGCTGCTCGAGGTGGACGAGGGCACCCGGTTCCAGGTGCTCGCGCCGGTGGTGCGCGGGCGCAAGGGCGAGTACACCGAGCTGCTGCGCGAGCTCCAGATCAAGGGCTACTCGCGGGCCCGGGTGGACGGGACGGTGGTCCGGCTGGACGAGGCCGCGTCCGGGGACCTGCCCGCACTCAAGAAGTACGAGAAGCACAGCATCGAGGTGGTGGTGGACCGGCTGGCGGTGAAGGAGTCGGCGCGGCGCCGGCTGACCGACTCGGTGGAGACCGCGCTCGGCCTGTCCGGCGGGGTGGTGGTGCTCGACTTCGTCGACCTGCCCGAGGACGACCCGCACCGGGAGCGGATGTACTCCGAGCACCTGGCGTGCCTGTATGACGACCTGTCGTTCGAGGAGCTGGAGCCCCGGTCGTTCTCCTTCAACTCCCCGTGGGGCGCCTGCCCGGACTGCACCGGGCTGGGCACCCGGATGGAGGTGGACCCCGAGCTGGTCGTGCCGGACCCGGCCAGGACCCTGGCGGAAGGCGCGATCGGCCCGTGGAGCGGCGGCCACATCAGCGACTACTTCCTGCGCCTGATGGAGGCGCTCGGGTCGGCCATGGGGTTCGACGTCGACACCCCGTGGTCCCGGCTGCCGGCCGCGGCCCGGCGGGCGCTGCTGTATGGCTACGACGACCAGGTGCACGTCCGCTACAAGAACCGGTACGGCCGGGAGCGTTCCTATTACACCGGCTTCGAGGGCGCCATCACCTACATCGAGCGCCGCCACTCCGAGGCCGAGAGCGATTCCAGCCGGGAGCGGTTCGCCGGGTTCATGCGCGAGGTGCCGTGCCCTTCGTGTCACGGCACCCGGCTCAAGCCGGTGTCGCTGGCCGTCACCGTGGACGGGCGGTCCATCGCCGAGATCTGCGCGCTGGCCATCGGCGCGCTGGCCAAGCTGCTGCTGTCGCTGGAGCTGTCGGACCGGGACTGGCAGATCGCCGGGCGGATACTCAAGGAGGTCAACGCCCGGCTGGGCTTCCTGCTCGACGTGGGCCTTGACTACCTCACCCTGGACCGGGCGTCGGCGACCCTGGCCGGTGGTGAGGCGCAGCGGATCCGGCTGGCCACCCAGATCGGCTCGGGCCTGGTCGGTGTGCTGTACGTGCTGGACGAGCCGTCCATCGGCCTGCACCAGCGGGACAATCACCGGCTGCTGGAAACCCTGCTGCGGCTGCGCGATCTCGGCAACACGCTGATCGTGGTCGAGCACGACGAGGACACCATCCGGGCGGCCGACTGGGTGGTCGACATCGGGCCCGGGGCCGGTGAGCACGGCGGCCGGATCGTGGTGTCCGGCCCGCTGGCCGAACTGCTGGCCAGCCGGGAGTCGCTGACCGGTGCCTACCTGACCGGGCGGGCCCAGATCCCGCTGCCGCCCGCCCGCCGCCGGCGCCAGCGCGGCAAGGAGGTCGTGGTCAAGGGGGCCAGCGAGCACAACCTGCGCTCGGTGGACGTGACGTTCCCGCTCGGCCTGCTCATCGCGGTCACGGGCGTGTCCGGCTCCGGCAAGTCCACCCTGGTCAACGACATCCTCTACAGCGCGCTGGCCAAGGAACTGCACGGCACCAGGATCGTCCCCGGCCGGCACACCCGGGTGACGGGCACCGGCCACCTGGACAAGGTGGTGCACGTCGACCAGGGCCCGATCGGCCGCACCCCGCGCTCCAACCCGGCCACGTACACCGGTGTCTTCGATCACATCCGGCGGTTGTTCTCGCAGACGACCGAGGCCAAGATCCGCGGCTACCAGCCGGGCCGGTTCTCCTTCAACGTCAAGGGCGGCCGGTGCGAGGCCTGCTCGGGCGACGGCACGATCAAGATCGAGATGCAGTTCCTGCCGGACGTGTACGTGCCCTGCGAGGTCTGCCACGGCGCCCGGTACAACACCGACACGCTGGCCGTGCACTACAAGGGCAAGACCATCGCCGACGTGCTGGACATGCCGATAGAGGAGGCGACCAGCTTCTTCGAGCCGGTACCCGCCATTCACCGGCACCTGAAGACGCTCACCGACGTCGGCCTGGGCTACGTCCGGCTCGGCCAGCCCGCGCCGACCCTGTCCGGCGGCGAGGCGCAGCGGGTCAAGCTCGCCTCCGAACTGCAGCGGCGGGCCACCGGCCGGACCATCTACGTGCTGGACGAGCCCACCACCGGACTGCATTTCGAGGACATACGCAAACTGCTCGGCGTGCTCAACGCGCTGGTGGACAGCGGGAACACGGTCATCGTGATCGAGCACAACCTGGACGTGATCAAGACCGCGGACTGGGTGATCGACCTCGGCCCCGACGGCGGGTCGCGGGGCGGGACGGTGATCGCGACCGGCACCCCGGAGCAGGTGGCCATGTCCGATGACAGCTACACCGGCCAGTTCCTGAAGAAGATCCTCGGCGTCTGACGGGCGCCCCCAGCCTGCCACCGGCCCGGCGTTAACCTGCCCAGATGGAGATCATGACGGGGGAAGGGCCGGCCCGGGCCGAGATGGACCGGCCCACCGCCGGCCGGCCGGGATTCCTGCTGGCGCTGACCCACGGCGCCGGTGGCGGTCCCGGGTCCCCGGACGTGCTGGCCGTGGCGGCGGCCGCGGCGCCGCTCGGCGGCTGCGTGGCCCTCATCACCCAGCCCTACCGGGTGGCGGGCCGCCGGGCGCCCGGCCCGGCCAGCCGCCAGGACGCGGCCTGGATCGAGGTGATCGCGGCCCTGCGGGAACTGGCGGGGGCCAGCCTGCCGCTCATCCAGGGCGGGCGCAGCAACGGGGCGCGGGTGGCCTGCCGTACCGCCCAGGCGGTGGCGGCGCGGGCGGTCATCGCGCTGGCCTTCCCGCTCCACCCGCCCGGGCGGCCAGCGGCGTCGCGGGCGGCCGAACTGGCCGCCGCGGGCACGGACGTGCTGGTCATCAACGGCGAGCGCGATCCGTTCGGCATCCCGGCCAGCACGCCAGCCACCCGGGTGGTCGTGCTCGCGGGGGAGTCGCATGCCCTGTCCCGGCACCCGGAAGAAGCCGGCCGGGCGGCCGGGGACTGGCTGCGGGAGGTGCTGGCGGCGCCGGGCCTGCCCTAGGCGGCCGGCGCAGGCGGCGTGACCACCGCGGGCCCGTTCAGGTCGGTGGGCCGGTGCGGGGCGATGGTGCCGCCGTCGGGCAGCAGTTCCCCGGTGTCCTCGAAAACGACGATGCCGTTGCAGAGCAGGCTCCAGCCCTGCTCGGGATGGCTGACAACGGTCCGGGCCGCCTCACGATCCGGCGCTTTCGCGTCGGGGCACGGCGGCGTGTGCGGGCACATGTAGGTGCCTCCTGGTCAGGATCGAACTGTAATTTGCTGCAGATTAGCGTGCTGGCCTGGACATAAAGGGCGGGCGTGGCCGTCGTGACGGTTTCTTCAGCCGCTCTTCATGAGTGCTTCAGCTACAATCTGCTACTAGTCAATTACCCATTGTGGTGAGAATCATATCCGCGCCGGGGGGCACGGAGTTTGGCCCCCGTTGTCATTCATCGTATGGCCACTCCCGGCGTTCCGCGCCAGCAAACACGCCCAATCAGACGGCCGGGGTGCGGGGGAGCCGCACGATTCCGGTCAGCCGGTGGCTCTCCCGCAGCGTCAGCAGCCGCTGGGCCTCCATCGACCAGGCGCGGACCGGCGGCGTGGCCGTCGCCTTGCGCCGGTAGATGCGGTCGTCGTACCCGCGCGGCCCGATCTCCGCGCGCTCGGCCGCGAACGCGGCCCGCATGACCGCGGTCAGGGCCGCGTCCAGCCGGCTCCCGAGGGAATGCCGTTCCGCGCCGGGCGCACCGGCCGCCTGGGCCTCGCGCAGGGCCTGCTCGGCGTCCCGCGCCTGCCGCAGCAGTTCATCGAACTGTTCCGCGAGGGCGGTGTCGGCGGCATGCTTGGCCATCGCCTCCGGGCTCACCGGGGTGCGCTTGATGATCACGGTGCCCAGCCTAGCGGAGCGGCCGCCGCCCGGGAGCGGGCCGGCTAGCGGGCGAAGTAGTGCCAGCCGAGCCACCACCAGCCGAGCAGGATCAGCACCCGGCCGATCCGGGGGCGCATCAGGTAGCCCAGCCACTCGCCCAGTGTCGGGATCCGCCGGCCCGGCCGGCGGGCCAGGAACTCCAGCACGAACAGGGCAGCGATCACGGCGATGAAACCGATGATGGTGATCGCGCGGGTGGGCATGGCCATCACCGCCGGACCAGGGCCCAGCCGGCCAGTATCCACACCAGGATCGCCGCGCTCTTGAGGAGGTGCGGCTCGATCAGCGGGTTGACCAGGTTGGTCAGGGACGGGTGCCAGGGCAGCGAGTTATCGCGGTAGGCGGACGCCTCCCACTCGAACAGCGCCGCCACGCAGATCACCCAGTAGGACATCCCGGTGGCATCCAGCCGCTCGGGGGCCGGGATGCGGTCCGGTGGCCACCAGCGGGCCATGGCGGCCAGCACCACGCCGGGGACGAGCACGCAGACCAGCGCCGTGGCCGAGAACGGCGCGGCGGCGCCGGCCGCCCAGGCGTAGCCGGCCAGGACGGTGCCGATCACCGCGGTGCGGACCCGGTTCCGGCCGTGGCCGGGCCAGAACGACGGCCGGGCGCGGCCGGGACGCTCACTGGGGCGGGGGACGTCTTCTGTGGCCATCACTCTCCCACCACACGATCTCACCCGGCTGACGGCGGCGGCAAACCCGCCAGCGCCGGGAGTCAGGCCAGCGTCTCCAGCCAGCTGGCGTGCAGGTCGGAGAACCGGCCCTCGCCGGCCAGCAGCTGTTCCGGCGGCCCATCCTCGGCGATGCGGCCACCGTCGATCACCAGCACCCGGTCGGCGATCGCGACCGTGGACAGCCGGTGGGCGATGATCAGCGCGGTGCGCCCGGCCTGGATGGTGCGCAGCGCGGCCTGGACGGCCCGTTCGCCCGGGATGTCGAGCAATGAGGTGGCTTCGTCCAGCACCAGCACGGCGGGTGCGGCGAGGAAGGCGCGGGCGAACGAGACGAGCTGGCGCTGGCCGGCCGATAGCCGGCTGCCGCGCTTGCCGACCTCGGCGTCGTATGCACCTGGCATCTGCGTGATGAAGGGGTCGGCGCCGATGGCGGTGGCCGCGGCCTCGATGTCGGCCCGGCTGGCGTCGGGCCGGCCAAGCCCGATGTTGTCCGCGACCGACCCGCTGAACAGGAAACCCTCCTGGGTGATCAGGACGATCTCGCGCCGCAGCTGCGCGTCGGTCAGCGCGCGCAGGTCGACGCCGTCGAGCAGGACCCGGCCGTCCACCGGATCGTAGAAGCGGGCCAGCAGCCGGGCGATGGTCGTCTTGCCCGCCCCGGTCTCGCCCACCAGCGCCACCGTCTGGCCGGCCGGGATGTCCAGGTTGAGCCGGGGCAGCACCACCTCCTCGCGGTAGCCGAACCGGACCTCGTCGAACCGCACGTCCCGGCCGCCGCCGCGGTCCCCGGGCAGCGGAGTGCCCGTGGCTGGCTCGGCCACCGCGGGCGGTTCCTCCAGCACCCCGGAGATCTTCTCCAGCGCGGCCGCGGCCGACTGGAACGTGTTGTAGAACTGCGACAGGTCCTGCAGCGGGTCGAAGAACCGCTCCAGGTAGAGCAGGAACGTGGCCAGCACGCCGACCTTGATGTCCCCCTGCATCACCCGCAGCCCGCCGTAGAGCAGCACGGCGCCGACGGCGATGTTGCCCACCAGCGTGATGGCCGGGGAGTACACCGCCAGCAGCCGGGACGAGCGCAGCGAAGCGTCGGCGTAGCGCTGGTTCAGCCCCGAGAAGATCTCCTCGTTGCGGTGCTCGCGGCGGAACGCCTGGACCGCGCGGATCCCCCCGAAGGTCTCCACGAAGGCCACGATCACCTGGGCGATGGCTTCCCGGCTGTGGCGGTAGGCGATCGCCGATTCCCGCCGGAACCAGAGGGTCAGCAGGATCAGCGGGATGAAGCCGGCCAGCACCACGAGCGCCAGCGGCCAGTCCAGCAGCAGCATCCCGATCCCGACCAGCAGCAGCGAGAACACCGCCGACACCAGCGAGTCCAGGCCGTCCTCGAACAGGTCCGAGATCGAGTCGATGTCGGAGACCTGCCGGGAGATGACCCGGCCCGAGGTGTACCGCTCGTGGAAGTCCACCGGCAGCCGCTGGAAGTGGGCGAACAGGCGCTGCCGGAGTTCGAGCACGACGTCCTCGCCGAGCCGGCCGATCAGCACGATGAAGGCCCGGGTGGTGACCGCCTGGGCGGAGATGGCGGCGAAGAACGCGGCCACGATGAGGGCCAGCGGGACCACGTCGCCGCCGTGGATGAGCGGCGGGATGCCCGCGTCGATGCCCACGCCCACCAGCCACGGCCCGGCCAGGGCGGCCAGGTTGGCCAGCATCACCAGCACACCGATGCCGATCACCGCGCGGCGGTGCGGCCGGAGCAGGCCGGTGAGAAGCCGCCGGGCCCGCCGCCGCAGCAGCGTGGCCAGCCCGCCGCTCACCTCGATGTCTTCGGTGGCGATCCCGCGCCACGACTGCGTCGCCGTCACCCCGCCACCTTCTCCCCGCCCCGCCCTGGCGCCGTCGCCTCGCCGCTCATCAGCTCGCGGTAGCGGGGCTCGGACGCCAGCAGTTCGGTGTGGCTGCCGAGCGCGGCGATCACCCCGCCGTCCAGCAGGGCCACCTTGTCCGCCAGGGCGACGGTGGATGGCCGGTGCGCCACCACCAGCGCGGTCGTCCCAGCCAGGATCTGCCGGAGGGCATGACTGACCTTTTCCTCGGTGTGCACGTCCAGCGCGGACAGCGGGTCGTCAAGCACCAGCACCGCTGGCCTGGCCAGGATGGCCCGGGCCAGGGCCAGCCGCTGGCGCTGGCCACCGGACAGCGTCATGCCCTGCTCACCGATCCGGGTGTCCAGGCCCCAGGGCAGCTCGTACACGAAGCCGGCCTGGGCGGCCGCCAGCGCCGCCTCGACCTCGCTCCCGGTGGCATCCGGGGCACCGAAGCTCACGTTCTCGCGGACGCTGGCCGAGAACAGCGTCGCCTCCTCGAAGGCGCAGCCGACCCGGGTGCGCAGCACCGGCAGCGGCAGCGCCCGGATGTCCGCGCCATCGAGCAGGATCTGGCCGGCCACCGGGTCGGCCAGCCGCGGGACCAGTTGCAGCAGGGTTGTCTTGCCGGATCCGGTCAGGCCGGTGAGGGCGAGCGTCTGGCCGGGTTCCAGCTCCAGGCTGACCCCGCGCAGCACCTTCTGGCCGGCGCCGGGATAGCCGAACTCCACCCGGTCGAACACCAGCGTGGCCGGTGCCCGCCGCCGGGGGCGTGCGGCGCGGGGCGCGGGCAGGACCTGCACCGGCGGCCCGGTGATGGACGGCTTGCTGTCCAGGATCTCGTAGACCCGCTGGGCGGCGGTGGCCGCTTCCTGCCCGGTCGCCAGGATGTAGCCGGTCGCCTCGATCGGCCAGACCAGCAGCAGGGTCAGCGTGATGAACGCGACCAGGCCGCCGAGGCTGAGCTCATGCCGGCTGGTGGCGATCGCGCCGAGCAGCAGCAGCAGGCCGATGACGCAGTTCGGGATCAGGTCCAGGCCCGCCCAGAACACCCCGCGCAGGCGGGCCTTGCTGACCTGCGTCTGGTAGACCAGGCGCGCCTGCGCGGTGTGCCTGGCGGCGGCCTCATGGCGGCGGCCCAGCGCCTTCAGCACCCGGATGCCGGTGGCCGCCTCCTCGACGTAGGTGGCCAGGTCTCCCTGCTGGTCCTGGGACCGCCGGGACAGCACCCGGTACCGCCGCTCGAACCGGGTGCTGATCACGACCACCGGCAGGAAGACGCTGGTCGTGAGCAGGCCCAGCCACCAGTTCAGATGGATGAGCAGCGCCACCACGATGCCGAAGGTGACCAGGTTCGTGATCATGAAGATGACGCCGAAGCCGGCGAACCGGCGGATCGCCGACAGGTCCGTGGTCGCCCGGGACAGCAGCTGGCCGGACTGCCACTCGTCGTGGAAGGCGGCATCCAGCCGCTGCAGGTGCGCGTAGAGGTCGTCACGCATGGCCTTCTCCATGCCGGTGACCGCGCTGGCCGAGACCCACCGCCGCAGGAAGTTCATGACCGCGATGGCCACCCCAAGCACGGTCGCGGCCAGGCCGAGCACCAGCAGCAGGCGCCGGTTGCCATGGCTGATCGCCCCGTCGATGACGGACTTGGTCAGCAGCGGGATGATGATCTCCGTGCTGACCGCCGCACAGGCCATGACCAGCATGAATATGAGCTGGCCGAGGTAGGGGCGGAGGTAACTGCGGGTACGCCAAAGAGCCGCCAGCGGCAAGTCCGTCGTGCGAGCATGTGCGTCGGCGTGGCCGGGCTCGGGGGGCATTATCTGGACGCTAACCGGGCATCCGCGTGATTGTCACCTGGTTTTCGCCCGGGCGTGCCGCTCGCTGGCTGCCCGGTTCGTGATCACCCGCGAAGTTAGCGACCTGGTGGGGGAAAATCCGGGGTCGTCCCGGGGTGGCGGAGGGCCGGGGACTCTGGCACGCTGGCTAGCCCGGGGCTCCCCAGCCGGCCCGGCGCCGGCGGGGGGGCACCGCGGAGCGCACGGATTATGGGGGCAGTCCATGAGGGAGTGGGCACCTGGTCCCGCGCTGGCGGCCTTTCACGCCGGCGTGATGGTCATCGGTGAACTGGCCGCCCAGTTCACCGATGAGAGCTGGGGTGCGCCCACGCCCTGCCCGGAATGGCGGGCCGCCGACCTGGCCGGGCACCTGCGCTGCGTCGCCGACGACTACAACGAGTACCTCGATGACGCGCCGGCCAGCCGGCTGTCCCGGCTGATGGCGGCCGGCGCCGACCCGGGCAGCCTGGCCCGCAAGATCGCGCGGCAGAACGCGGCCGAGCTGGCGGCGCTGGCCGAGGGCCAGGGCCCTGAGCACATCGCCGCGTTCGCCGCCTCCGCCCGGGCCTACGCGCGGCGCCTGCCGGCGGTCTGGGATCTGCCGCACCACCGCTACCGGGACATCGAGGTGACCGTCGGCGGCATGGCCGGCGCCGCCTGCGCGGAATGGCACCTGCATGCCTGGGACCTGGCCCGGGCGCTCGGCAAGGACTACGCCCCGGCCAACCCGGAGCTGCTGCTGGCCGGCTGGCAGGCCGGGATGCCGCACCTGCCGGTCGCCGTCCCGCTCGCCGTGGCCGCCTCGGGTGCCGCCGGGGGCGGCCGGCCGGGTAGCGTCGTGACGGCGGGAGCCTGGCCCGCGCTGCTGCGTGCCTCCGGCCGCCTCGCCTGATTGCGCCCGGGAGGAAGCCGCGGCATGAGCCTTGACGTGGACGCCATCAGGGCCGCTTACCCGGCCCTGGCCGACGGGTACGCCTACCTGGACGGAGCGGCCGGGACGCAGCTGCCAGAGCCGGTCATCGCCGCCATCGGCGGGACCTACCGGTCCGGCCTGGGCAACGCGGGCGGGGCCTTCCCGGCCAGCGCCCGGGCGGCCGAGGCGACGGCCGGGTGCCGGCAGGCAGTGGCCGACCTGGTGGGCGGGCGGCCAGACGGGGTCATCCTCGGCCCCAACATGACGACGCTGACCTACCGGCTGGCGGGCACGCTCGCCCGCGGCTGGCACCCCGGCGACGAGGTGATCGTCTCCCGGCTCGACCACGACGCCAACGTGCGGCCGTGGCTGCAGGCGGCCGCCCGGGCGGGCGCGACGGTCAGGTGGGCCGAGGTGGACCTGCCCGCCGGTGAGCTGCCGGTGGCGCAGTACGACACCCTGCTGTCGGACCGGACCGTGCTGGTCGCGGTGACCGCGGCCAGCAACGTGATCGGCACCCGCCCGGACGTGGCCGCGATCACCGCCCGGGCCCGGGCCGCCGGGGCGCTCAGCTATGTCGACGGCGTGCACGCGACCGCGCACGGCCCGACCGACGTGGCCGCGCTGGGCGCCGATTTCTACGCCACCAGCGCCTACAAGTGGTCCGGGCCGCACGTGGGCGCGGTCGTGGCCGACCCCGGGCTGCTGGACAAGCTGCATCCGGACAAGCTGGAGCCGGCGCCGGGCACGGTGCCGGAGCGGTTCGAGCGGGGCACGCCCGCCTTCGCCGACCTGGCCGGGGTCACCGCCGCCGTGGAGCACCTGGCCTCGCTCGACCCGGCGGCGGCCGGGACCCGGCGGGAGCGGGTGCTGGCCTCGATGGCCGCCGCCCAGGAGCACGAGCGGGCCCTGTTCGGCGTGCTGCGGGACGGCCTGGCGGCCATGGCCAAGGTCACCCTGTTCGGCCAGGCGCGGGACCGGACCGCGACCGTCTATTTCACGGTGGCCGGCCAGAGCCCGGCCGGGGTCGCCGCCCACCTGGCCCGCCGCCGGGTCAACGTGTGGCACGGGCATAACTACGCCTGGGAGCTCACCGGCGTGCTGGGCATCCGCGAGGACGGCAGCGCGGTCCGGGCCGGGCTGGTCCACTACAACAACCGCGCCGACGTCGGCCGGCTGCTCGCCGCCGTGGCCGAACTTGCGGCCTAGCCCTGCCGCCGTACCTTGGCGGTAACGTTCCCGGAACGTTCCGGGCGTAGCGTCTGTGCTTGTGGGGGAGGCACGGTCAGCGGGCGGGCACGCGCCGTCGGCGGGCGACGCCCGCCGATTCAGGCTGGCATCTCCGGTGACGGCGGTGGTGCTGGGCGTGCTGACGCTCGCGCTGACCGTCCTGTATGTGCCCCTGGCCTGGCCGGCCCGCGACGTTGGCGACGGGTGGCAGGTTCTGCTTGGCTTCCTGGCGTTCGCCCTGCCGGGAGTGGTGGTGGCCCGGCGCCAGCCGGGCAACCCCATCGGGTGGATCCTGATCGGCCTCGGGGTATATGCCGGCGCCATCACCGACGTAGGGCGTTACGCGGTACTCGACTACCACTTCCACCACGGGGGCTTGCTGTTCGGCCCGGCCGCGGTCGTGGTGGCCACGGGACTGTGGACGGGGGAGTTCCTGGTGCTCCCGCTGGTCATCTTGCTGTTCCCGGATGGCCGCCTGCCGCGGCGCTGGCGGCTGGTGCTGTGGGCCTACCTGGCCGACGCCGGCCTGGTGGCGGCGTACATCCTCGGCGCCGCGGCGTGGGCAATGAGCGGCCAGCCGGTCGCGGTCGATGGGGCTGGCCAGCTGGTCAAGCAGCCGAACCCGCCAGTGGTGTTCGCGGTAGCAGTAGCCCTCATCGCCGCATTGCCGGTGTTCTGGGTCTTGTTCGTGGTCCAGCAGGTCCTCAGCTGGCGGCAGGCCACCGGCGAGCGCAGGCAGCAGCTCAAGTGGCTGATGAGCGGGGCTGCCATCACTGTGCTCGGGCTCGCCGGGGTCTTCGGGTTCGCGTCTAGTTCGAGCCCGGCCGGGTTCACCCTGGAGATCGTCTCGTTCTTCGCGAGTTTCGCGCTGCCGGTCGCCATCTGCGTCGGGATCTTGAAGTACCGACTGTATGAGATCGACCGGATCGTTTCCCGCACGCTGGCCTACGCGATCGTGACCGGGCTGCTGGTAGGGGTGTACGCGGGCCTGGTGCTGCTGGCCACCCGGGTTCTGTCGTTCCATACCCCGGTCGCGGTGGCCGCCTCCACGCTGGCGGCGGCGGCGCTGTTCCATCCGCTGCGGCGGCGGGTGCAGCGCGCCGTGGACCGCCGGTTCAACCGGGCCCGCTACAACGCCGACAAGACCATCGCCGCGTTCGCGGCCCGCCTCACCGGCGCCGTGGACCTGGACTCGGTACGCGACGACCTGGCCGGTGTCGTGCACCAGGCCCTGGAACCCGAATGCGTATCGGTGTGGATCAGGGCGGCCAGCCGCCCCGGTCAGGCCGAGTCGAAGGTATAGCGGTAGATGCGGGTGCTGCGGCTGGTGAAGCCGACCCGCTCGTACAGCCGGCCCGCCGCCTCGCGTGAGGGGCGGGAGGTGAGGTCAACCGTCCTGGCCCCGGCGGCCTCGGCCAGCGCCAGCGCCTCGGTGGTGAGCGCCTTCCCGATGCCCTGGCCCCGGGCCGCCTCATCCACGACCACGTCCTCGATCCAGGCCCGCACCCCGGTCGGGATCGGGAACACCACCAGCGCCAGCAGGCCGGCGATGCGGCCGTCCAGCCGGGCGGCCAGGAGCGTCGTCGCCTGCGACCCGACGATCGCGGCCACCGTTGCCTGGTCGGGCGGGACGGCCTTGCTCGACAGCTGGGGGAGGAGGCGGCGCAGCGCCTCGGCCACTTCGTCGGTCGGCTCGCGCACCACTTCAATGCTGAGGCTCACGCCGGGCAGGGTACCGCGTGGCCGCAGCCGCCGGAGACCGGTGCCGCCGTTGCGGCGGTTTGCCAGCTCCGTGATAAACAGTGGGAATGACGAGCAGGGCACTGGTGCTCGGTGCGGGCGGCGAGGCCGGGGTGGCCTGGGAGATCGGCCTGCTGGCCGGGCTGGCCGCCCGCGGCGTCGACCTGACCGGCGCCGACCTGGTGGTCGGCACCTCGGCCGGGGCGGGCGTGGCCGCCGTCGTCAATTCCGGTATCGGCCTGCCCGGCCTCTACCAGGCGCAGCTGGCCCCGGTGGACGGCGAGCCGGTGGACCGGCTGACCCGGCTGACGATGGCCCGGTTCTTCTGGGCGGTGGTGCCGGCCCGCAGCCCGGAGCGGGCCCGCCGCCGGCTGGGCCGGATGGCTACCCGCACCCGCACCGGCCCGCCAGCGAAGCGGCGGGCCGTGATCGAGACCCGGCTCGGTACCCATGACTGGCCGGCCGGGAAGCTGGTCATCACCGCGGTGGACGCCGACACCGGCGAGTTCGGCACGTTCGACGCCAGCAGCGGAGTGGATCTGGTGGACGCGGTCGGGGCCAGCAGCGCGGTGCCGGGTATCTGGCCCCCCGTCGTCATCAACGGGCGCCGCTGGATCGACGGCGGTATGCGCTCGCCCGCCAACGCCGACCTCGCGGCCGGCTACGACCGGGTGGTGGTGGTGGCGCCGATCACCCGCGGGCTGCGCTCGATCACCAGCGTGCCCGAGCAGGTCACCGAGCTGGGCCGCAGCAGCCAGGCGGTGGCCCTGGTCGCGCCCGACGCGGCGGCGGTGGCCGCCTTCGGGCGCAACCTGCTGGACCCGGGCTGCCGTGCCCCGTCCGCCCGGGCCGGATACGCGCAGGCGGAGGCGGCCAGGGCGGGCCTGGCCGCGGTGTGGGGCTAGCTGGCGTAGTCCAGCAGCGGCTGCGCCCGGCTCGGGTGCCGCAGCTTGGACAGCGACTGCTTCTCCAGCTGGCGGATCCGCTCACGGGTCAGGCCCAGCGCGCGGCCGATCTCGTCCAGCGTGTGCGGGTTGCCGTCGTACAGGCCGAACCGCATGGCCATGATGGTCGCTTCCCGCGGGGTGAGCCCGTCCAGGGCGTGCCGCAGCTGGTCGGCCATCAGCTGGCGGTCCACCAGCTCGGACGCCTCCGGCGCGTCCACGTCCTCGATCAGGTCGCCGATGCTGGTCTCGCCGTCCTCGCCGATGGTGGAGTCCAGGCTGATCGGCTGCCGGCTGGTGCGCAGCAGTTCCTCGATCTGGTCCGGGGTCCGGTCCAGCTCGACGGCCAGCTCCGCCGGGGTGGGCTCGCGGCCCAGCCGCTGGTGCATGTCCCGCTCGACCCGGCTGAGCTTGCTCAGCATCTCCAGCACGTGCACCGGCAGCCGGATGGTGCGGGCCGAGTCGGCGAAACCGCGCTGGATCGCCTGCCGGATCCACCACATGGCGTAGGTGGAGAACTTGTAGCCCTTGGTGTAGTCGAACTTCTCCACCGCCCGGATCAGGCCCAGGTTGCCCTCCTGGACCACATCGAGCAGTGAGAGCCCGCGGTCGCTGTACTTCTTGGCCACCGACACCACCAGCCGCAGGTTGGCCTCCAGCATGTGGGCCTTGGCCCGGCGGCCGTCCTCGGCCACCAGCTGCAGCTCCCGGCGGTAGTCCTCGGCCAGATCCGGCTCGGTCGCCAGCTTGTGCTCGGCGAACAGGCCGGCCTCGATCCGCTTGGCCAGGTTCACCTCCTGCTCGGCCGTGAGCAGGCTGGTCCGGCCGATCGACTTCAGGTACGTGTGCACCGAGTCGCCCATCGTCGAGGTCTGGTCGTCCAGATCGACCTCGGCCGTGGCAGCCGGGCTGGCCGCCTCGCTCAGCGCGGCGGCCTCCGCCTCGGCGGCGTCCAGGCTGTCGAGCTCGACGACCTCGTCGGCCAGGGGCTCGGCGGTCTGCGCAGTCTGCATGTCGTCCTTCTGCATCAGGTCTTGCATCGCTTGGTACTGTGAAGCACGCGGTACTAACTTTTAACGCTCAGCGCGCGCGGTTGTTCCCGCGCAGTTCGTTCATGCCCAGGTCAGCTGTCAAAGCCAGCCGCCGCAGGGCGGCGCGGTCGGTCTTGCCCGAGGCCAGCACCGGGATCTCCGCCACCAGCAGCAGAGCCTGCGGGGCGGCGTGGCGGGGCAGCCGCTCTGCCACCAGATCCCGCAGGTCAGGCAGCGCGGGCGGGTCGGCCGGGTCGGCGGGCACCACGATCGCGGTCACCCGTTCCCCCCACCGCGGATCCGGCACCCCGATCACGGCCGCCTCCCGGACCGCCGGGGATTCCTCCAGGGCCGCCGCGACCGGGCCGGGGGCCACCTTCTCACCCCCGGTATTGATCATCTCGTCGGCCCGCCCGTGCACCGACAGGCGGCCGCCGGGGTCCACCGTGCCGACGTCCGAGGTGACGAACCAGCCGTCCGCCAGGGCGGCGGCGGTCAGAGCGGGCTGGCCCCGGTAGCCGGCGAACAGCACCGGGCCGGTGACCTCGATCCGGCCGCCGTCCCCGGCCCGCACCGACACGTCCGCCAGCGGGAATCCGTCGTACACGCAGCCGCCGCAGGTCTCCGACATGCCGTAACTGGTGACCACCCGGGCCCCGGCCGCCCGCGCGGCGGCCAGCAGCCCCGGCGGCACCGCCGCGCCACCGAGCAGGATGGTGCGCACCGCGGTCAGGTCAGCCCCGGCCGCCAGCAGCCGCCGCAGCTGGGCCGGCACCAGCGACGCGTGCGCGCAGCCCAGCGCGGCCAGGTCGGCGTCATCGCCCAGCCGGCCGGTCACCACCGGGTCCGTGCCGCTCACCAGCGACCGGACCAGCACCCCCAGCCCGGCGATGTGGCTGACCGGCAGCGGGCACAGCCACCGCTCGCCGGGCCGGGCGGCCAGCCGGTCCAGGCTGGCCCGGGCCGAATGCAGCAGCGCCGCCGCGGTCAGCTGCACGCCCTTGGGTTCCCCGGTGGAGCCGGAGGTGGCGATGACCACGGCCACGCCGGGGGGCACCGGGGCCGCGGGCAGCCGCCGTTCCGTACCTTCCGGGGTTTCGATCGCGGCCGGGGCGAACGCGGCCAGCGCCGCGGTGAGCTGGGCCGCCCGCTGGCGCGGGTCGAGCGGCAGGATGGCCGGGCCGGTGCCGTCCAGCGCCGCCGCCAGCGCGTCCCGCAGCCGGCCCGCGCTGGTGGCCGGGAGCAGGAGTGCGTGCAGGGGCCGGCCGGTCATCGTCGTAAGGTTAACGGGCGCAACTGCGGATAGACCGGGAGGGTCGGACGTGATCGAGTGGCAGCGGCCGGATCAGGACTACACCGATGTCGTCTACGAAACGGCCGAGGGTATCGCGAAGATCACCATCAACCGCCCGGAGGTGCGCAACGCCTTCCGGCCGGCCACCCTGTTCGAGCTCTCGCACGCGTTCAACGCGGCGCGGGATGATCCGGGGATCGGGGTCATCATCCTGACCGGCGCGGGCACCCAGGCCTTCTGCTCCGGCGGCGACCAGAAGATCCGCGGCGACGACGGGTACCTGGACTCCCGCGGGGTGGGCCGGCTCAACGTGCTCGACCTGCAGGTGCAGATCCGGCGCACCCCCAAGCCGGTGATCGCGATGGTGGCGGGCTACGCGATCGGCGGCGGCCACGTGCTGCACGTCTGCTGCGACCTCACCATCGCCGCCGACAACGCGGTCTTCGGCCAGACCGGCCCGAAGGTCGGCTCGTTCGACGGCGGGTACGGCTCCTGGCTGCTGGCCAGCACGGTGGGGCTCAAGAAGGCGCGCGAGATCTGGTACCTGTGCCGCCAGTACAGCGCCCAGCAGGCGCTGGAGATGGGCCTGGTCAACACGGTCGTGCCGCTGGACAAGCTGGAAGAGGAGACCGTCGCCTGGGCGCGGGAACTGCTCGCCAAGTCGCCGCTGGCGTTGCGCATGCTCAAGGGCGCGCTGAACGCGGTGACCGACGGCGCGGCCGGGATGCAGCAGTTCGCCGGGGACGCCACGCTGCTGTTCTACCTGAGCGAAGAGGCGCAGGAAGGGCGGGACGCGTTCAAGCAGAAGCGGGCCCCCGACTTCGCGAGGTTCCCTCGCCGCCCGTGACCGGCGCCGCCGACCTGGTCGCGGGCCTGCTGCCCGGGCTGCGGGCGTTCGCCATCCCGATGACCACCCGGTTCCGCGGCATCACCGTCCGGGAGGGCGCACTGATCGAGGGGCCGGCGGGCTGGGGTGAGTTCTCCCCGTTCGACGGCTACGGGCCGCGCGAGTGCGCCCGCTGGCTCCGCTGCGCGCTGGAGGCCGCGGTCACCGGCTGGCCCGCCCCGGTCCGCCCGGAGGTGCCGGTGAACGTGACCGTGCCCGCGGTCGGCCCGGAGCAGGCGCACGCCATCGTGGCCGGCTCCGGCTGCCGCACGGCCAAGGTCAAGGTGGCCGAGCCCGGTCAGCCCGCCCGCGCGGACGTGGCCCGGGTGGAGGCGGTGCGCGACGCACTCGGCCCGGCCGGGCGGATCCGGGTCGACGCCAACGGCGCCTGGTCGGTGGACCAGGCCGAACGCGCGCTGCGCGAGCTCGGCCGGTTCGGCCTGGAATACGCCGAGCAGCCGTGCGCGACCCTGGACGAACTGGCCCAGCTGCGGCGCCGGGTGGACGTGCCGGTCGCCGCCGACGAGTCGATCCGCCGGGCCGAGGACCCGCTGGCGGTCCGGGCGGCCGGCGCCGCCGACATCGTGGTGCTCAAGGCCCAGCCGCTGGGCGGGGTGCGGGCCGCGCTGGCCGTCGCCGAAGCCTGCGGGCTGCCGGTGGTGGTGTCCAGCGCGATCGAGACCTCGGTCGGGCTGGCCGCCGGGGTGGCGCTGGCCGCCGCCCTGCCCGAGCTTGACTACGCCTGCGGGCTGGCCACGATGAGCCTGCTCACCGCGGACGTGACCGGTGCGCCGCTGGCCGAGGTGGGGGGGACCCTGCCGGCCCGGCGGCCCGCGGTGGCGGCCGAACGCCTGGCGGCGTGGGAGGCCGACCCCGCACCCTGGCGGGCCCGGATGCTGGCCGCGGCCCAGTACCTGGAACGGCCGTGAACCCGGCGACGGCCCTGGCCACGGTGCTCACCGACGAACTGGCCCGGTGCGGGCTGGCCGAGGCGGTGATCGCCCCCGGTTCGCGCAGCGGGCCGCTGGCCATGGCGCTGTGGGGCCGCGCCGGGCCGGTGCGGCTGCACGTGCGGATCGATGAGCGGTCGGCGGCGTTCCTGGCGCTGGGCCTGGCCAAGGTGAGCCGCCGCCCGGTGGCGCTGGTCTGCACGTCGGGCACGGCCGCGGCCCAGTTCCATCCGGCCGTGATCGAGGCCAGCGAGGCCGGCGTGCCGCTGCTGGTGCTGACCGCGGACCGGCCGCCGGAGCTGCGCGGGACCGGCGCCAACCAGACGATCGACCAGCTCAAGCTGTACGGGGACGCGGTGCGCTGGTTCTGCGAGGTGGGGGTGCCGGAGGCCCGCCCGGGCATGACCGGGTACTGGCGGTCGCTGGCCTGCCGGGCCTGGGCGGTGGCGGCCGGGGAAGCGGGCGGCTTCCCCGGCCCGGTCCACCTCAACCTGCCCCTGCGCGAGCCGCTGGTGCCGTCCCCGGCCGGGGAGGACTGGCCGGAGCCGCTCACCGGGCGCCCGGACGGGGCCCGCTGGACGGCGTTCGGCGGCCAGCCGGCCGTGCCCGCGCTGGAACTGCCGTGGACCGAGCGCGGGGTGGTGGTGTGCGGGGACGGCTGCGGTGACCCGGCCGCGCTGCTGGCGCTGGCCGGCGAGGCCGGCTGGCCGGTGCTGGCCGAGCCGTCGTCCGGCGCGCGGTCCGGGCCTTGCGCCCTCGGCGCGTATCCCTACCTGCTCGATTCGGCCGCGTTCGTGGCCGCGCACCGGCCGGACGTGATCGTGTCGGCCGGCCGGCCCGGGCTGTCCCGGCCCCAGCTCGGCTACCTGGCGGCCAGGTCGCCGTCGGGCGCGCCGCCCCGGCACGTGGTCGTCGCGCAAGGGCCGGGCCAGTGGGCGGATCCGGCCCGGACCGCCACCGACGTCGCCCGGGCGGTCCGGCTCGCCGGCGCCCCAGGCCCTGGCGCGGGCCGGCCGTGGCTGGCGTCGTGGCTGGCCGCGGACGCCGCCGCCCGGTCCGCGGCGGCCCGCATCCTGGACGCCGATGACACCGTCAGCGAGCCCAGGCTGGCCCGCGACCTGGCGGCCGCCCTGCCCAGCGGGGCGCTGCTGTGGGCCGCGTCCAGCCTCCCGGTCCGGGACCTGGACCAGCAGATGACGCCGCGGGCCGGGGTCACGGTCATGGCCAGCCGCGGGGCCAGCGGCATCGACGGCCTGGTCTCCACCGCCTGGGGGGCGGCCCTGGCCCATCAGCAGGCCGGCGGCGGCCCGGCGGTGGCGCTGCTCGGGGACCTGGCCTTCCTGCACGACGCGCCTGGGCTGTTCGCCGGGCCCGAGGAACCGCGGCCCGACCTGGTGCTGGTGGTGGTGAACAACGACGGCGGCGGCATCTTCTCGCTGCTGGAGCCGGCCGCGTTCACCGGGCCGTTCGAGCGGGTGTTTGGCACCCCGCATGGCGGCGAGGTGACCCGGCTGGCCGCCGCGGCGGGCCTGCCCGCGGTGACCCTGGACCGGCCGTCCGGGCTGGCCGGCCTGCTGCCCGGGAAGGGGATCCGGGTGGTGGAGGCGCGGACCAGCCGGGTGGAGGGCACCGCGCTGCGCCAGCGGCTGCAGGCGGCCGGCACGGCCGCGGCCGCGGCCGCGATCCGGGCCTAGCCCTCCAGGGCGAACTGCATCGGCCGGAGCTTGATCTGGGCCTCGGCCAGTTCGGCCGCCGGATCCGAGCCGGCCACGATGCCGCAGCCCGCGAACAGCCGGGCCCGGGATCCCTCGATCTCGGCACACCGCAGCGCGATGCACCATTCCCCGTTGCCCTGGTCGTCCATCCAGCCGACCGGCCCGGCGTAGCGGCCGCGGTCCATGCCCTCCAGTTCGCGGATGACTTCCATGGCCGCCTCGGTCGGGGTCCCGCACACCGCACCGGTCGGGTGCAGCGTGGCCACCAGCGACAGCGCCGAATGCTCGCTGCCCGATCCGGCCAGCCGCCCGCGGATCCGGGTGGCCAGGTGCTGCACGTTGGCCAGCCGCAGCAGCGACGGGCGGGGATCGACCGACAGCTTCTCGCATAGCGGGGCGAGCGTGGCCCGCACCCCGGCCACGGCGTACTCGTGCTCGGCCACGTCCTTGGCCGAGGCGAGCAGGCTGGCGCCCAGCGCCGCGTCCGCCGCGGCGTCCCGGCCGCGCGGGGTGGTACCGGCCAGCACCAGCGAGCTGATGTCGGTGCCCTGCCGGCTGATCAGCAGTTCCGGGGTGGCGCCGACCAGCCCGGCGCAGGCGAAGGTGTAGCAGCCCGGGTAACGGCCGGCCAGCCGGCGCAGCAGCACCCGGGTGTCGATGCCGGCCGACGTGGTGGCGTACAGGTCGCGTGCCAGCACCACCTTGCCCAGGCCGCCAGCCTTGATCCGGCTGACCGCCGTGGCCACGGCCCGCTCCCAGTCGGGGGCGGGCAGGCTGCCGTCGTGCCAGCGCACCTCCGACGGCGGGCGCAATGGGCTGGGCACGGGCAATCCGGTGCCGGGACCGCCGATGCTGGTCAGCCAGGCCTGCCCGGCCCGGCGGCCGAGCACCATGGCCGGCACCACCAGCACCGACCCGTCGCTGGTGGGGTCGAAGGTGAAGGCGCCGAACGCGACCGGCCCCGAGCCCGGCAGCTGCACCTGGTCGTCGACCAGGGCCCGGTCGAACAATTCGCGCAGCCATTTCTCGCCCGCGGTGAACATGTCCTGGCCGGCCGGCAGCGCGATCCGGGCCGCCTCGCCCCAGCCCACCATGCCCTCGCCGTGCCGGATCCAGGCCAGCGCGGCCGGGCCGGGCAGGCGCGCCACCAGCTCACCCGGATCGTCGATCGCCACGCTGCGCACCGTCAGCCGGTCCGCCGTTAGCAGGTTCTGGTGAGCCCGGCCGTATTCCACGCCTGCCAACTTTACGTGGCTATGTCCGCCGTGCGGCCCGCCGGGGATGCCACCTGGGCCGCGCGCGAGATGCGTGCGGCGGGTGGGGCGGCCGTGATACTGTCCCGAGGACAATGTCTATAAATACGATCGGAATAAGAGGATGATGCTTGACGCTACCCGCACCCCAGTCAGCCAGGCCCGCCTGCGGGCCATCGTGCGGGACCTGACCGCCAGCCCGGACGGCTGGATGTCACTGGTCCGCTACGACCCCGATCATCGCTGGTACCACCTGCTCCGCCAGCACGACGACCACGAGATCTGGCTGCTGAGCTGGCTGCCCGGCCAGCGGACCGGCTTCCATGACCACGGCCGGTCGGCCGGCGCGTTCACCGTCGTGCAGGGCTGCCTGCGCGAGCGGACCGCGCGGGGCGGCCGGCCCCGGCGGCGGGACACGGCCGTGGCGGCCGGGTCGGTCCGGTCGTTCGGCCCGTGGTACCTGCACGACGTCGGGAACGACTCAGCCGCGCCCGCCATCAGCGTGCACGCGTACTCGCCGCCGCTCACTGGCATGCAGCGCTTCGGCTTCGTGGCTGGCCGGCTCGTCGCGGGCGCGGCCGAGACCGTGGACCAGTGGTGACGGCCGCTGGCCCGCCCCCGGGCAGCTCGATCGACGACCTGCTGGCCGCCGCCCGGCGGCGGCTGCGCCGGCTCGGGCCCGCCCCCGCCTACCGGGCCATGCAGCAGGATGGGGCGCTGCTGGTGGACATCCGGCCGCAGGCGCAGCGGGCCGCGGAAGGTGCCGTCCCCAGCGCCCTGCCGGTCGAGCGGAACGTGCTGGAATGGCGGTTCGACCCGCGCAGCCGGGCCAGGCTGCCCGCCGCCACCGGCTACGGCCAGCTGGTGATCATCATGTGCTCGGCGGGGTACGCCTCCAGCCTGGCGGCGGCCTCACTGCAGGACATCGGCCTGCGCAACGCCACCGATCTGGCCGGCGGGTTCCTGGCCTGGGCCCGGGCCGGGCTGCCGGTCACAGCAGGGTGAGCTGCACCGGGGCGGCGCCCGTGCGGGTGCCCGGCCCGGCCGGGGCACCACCGAACCGGGCCCGTGGTGGCCGGCCCCGGCTGGCTGCCCGGTGGCCGGCTGCGTGCTGGCCGATCCGGTACTGGCGGGCCAGCGCGCGGACCTGCTCGGTCACCTGCTGCTGGTAGGCCTTGGGCGCGTACGCGCCGCGCCCGTACAGCGCCCGGTAGCGAGGGAGCAGGTCCGGGTGATGCTCGCCGAGCCAGCGCAGGAACCACTCCCGCGCCCCCGGGCGCAGGTGCAGCACGATCGGGCTGACCGAGGTCGCCCCCGCGGCGGCTATCTGCCGCACGGTGGCGGCCAGCTGGCCGGGTGAGTCGGACAGGTACGGCACGACCGGGCCCATCAGCACCGCGCAGCCCAGCCCGCGGGCGGTGAACGCGGCGCACACGTCCAGGCGGCGCCGTGGGCTGGGGGTGCCCGGTTCCAGCAGCCGCCACAGGTCCTCGTCGGTGCAGCCCACCGAGACGGCCAGCCCGACCTCGGTCACCTCGGCCGCCTCGGCCAGCAGGTCGATGTCGCGCAGGATCAGGGTGCCCTTGGTCAGGATCGAGAACGGGTTGGCGGCGTCCCGCAGCGCGGCCAGGATGCCGGGCATGAGCCGGTACCGCCCCTCGGCGCGCTGGTAGCAGTCCACGTTGGTGCCCATGGCGATGTGCTCGCCCTGCCAGCGCGGCGCGGCCAGCTCGGCCCGCACCCGCTCCGGCGCGTTGACCTTGACCACGATCTTGGAGTCGAAGTCGTGCCCGGCATCCAGATCCAGGTAGGTATGCGACTGCCGGGCGTAGCAGTTGTGGCTGACCACGCCGTCGGCGATGAAGTCGCCGGTGCCGGTGGTGATGTCGAACATCGGCACGTCCAGCCCGAGCGGCTGCACGGACACCACGCCAAGCCGCGCGTCGCTCTTGATGGCCACGTCCTCGATCGTGCGCTTGCGGGTGATGGCCGGGTCGGTGGTGTGGAAGAAACGGAGCGCTTCCCGCAGCCCGCCCCGCAGCCGGATGACCCGCAGGCCGTTCGTGTGCCTCGCAGGCTCGACCACCACGGCGAATCCCAGTGCGTACAGGTGGGCGATGGTCCAGCCGATGATGGCCGGATCGGTGTTGCTGATCCGCAGGATGCCCCGGCTATAACTGCCCTCGGCGTCGAAGATCCCGGCCAGGAAGCCCTTCCGCCAGTCCGGGCCGGGTGAGGTCGGCCAGTGGGTCAGCCATTCGATGAAGCGCACCTGATCGCGGGCCGCGGTCCGGATGGCCATTACCTTGCGGCGGGACTCGGTGGCTTCGGCAAAAGTGAACAGGCTCGTCGTGACGCCCATGCCGGTGAGGTAGTCGCGGGCCCGCGTGAGCGCGTCCGTGTCGGCGAGCGCGAGCCGGAACGAATGTATCTGGCCGTAGGGGTAGGCGTAGGTCCCGAGGGTTCCGTCGCCGCGGACCATCCCGCACAGGTAGCCGCGCTGGTACGCGGCGGAGTCTTTGGGCTGGTCGGCGAAGCCGCCGACTCCCATCAGCTTGTTGCCGGTGGTCAGGTGCGGCCGCCGCAGCGCCCCCTGCTCCTGGCCGGTGACGTACTTCCAGCCGCGGTCGCTCAGGAAGCGGTGATCCCCGCTGGTGACCAGGCTGGTGCCGTCCTCCAGGGTGATCAGGTAGGCGGGCTTCACCGTCTGCCAGTGGGCCAGCACTGTCGTCCGCGTATAACGGCGGTAACGGCCCCGCCGCACGGTTCCGTAGATGGCGTCGCCGGCCTCCAGGTCGGCGATCGGCCTGGTGCGGCCGTCGGCCATCAGGATCGGTGTCTCACCGGATACGCAGTAGACGCACGCATGAGAGCAACCTCTATAGGGGTTGATGGTCCAGCGGAACGGCATCCGGGACGCCTCGGGCACCCGGTTGATGACCGACCTGGCCTGTACCTCGAAGAAGGTCATGCCGCGGAAGCCGGGGGTGTCGAAGGTGCGGGCGACCGCGTTCCGCTCGAACAGCGCGGGTGCGGCTGGCCCGCCGTCGGTGATCCGCATGGCATCCCAGCGCACGAAGAGAAAACTAGAACACCAGTTCGTTACTGTCAAACACCTGTTCGAGCTACGCTGGATAGAGACCGGCGGCTGGCGATGGATAAAGAGCTTGCGGCCGGGGATAGTAGTGGCATTCCCCCCGGCGGGCACTTGGGCGGAGGTGGCGCCGTGGCGCTTTCGATGGATGAGGAGCGCATCCTCGCCGAGATCGAGCAGTGGCTCGCCAAGTCCGAGCCGGCCCTGGCGGCGAGGCTGGCGTCGTTCGGGCGCCCGAGCCCGGCCGCGCTGCTGCGCTCGCCCCGGATCAGGATGCTGGCGTCCTGTGCCGTGCTCGTCGTGGTCACGGTGGTGTCGCTGGCCGTCTACGCGCTGCTGCCGTTGCGGGCCATGCCCGAGCGCGGCGCGGGCTCGCGGTCGACCTCCGCGCCCCGTCACCCCGCTCTGATCGCGGCGCACCACACGTCCGCGCCCCCGCGGCTGGCCAGCCCGCAGCCGTCGGCCCCGGCGGTGGCGACCCCGTTCCGGTAACGGTCAGGCTTCCCGCCACAGCTGCAGCAGGTACTGCTCGCGGCCTTCCAGGGCCTTGCGCGCCTGCTGGAATTCGTCACTGAGCGGGTCCACGCCGCGTTCGAACAGCTCGTTGTAGAGCCGGTTGACCTCGCGCCGGTTACGGGCGAAGACGCGGACGACGTAGTCGCCGACTCCGCCCGCCAGTTGCAGCCGGTCCACGGCCCGCCCGGCCGGGCCCATGTCGATGCTGAGTGCGCCGCGCAGGTAGATGACGGCCTTAGCCTCGTCTTCCCAGTTCTCGCCGAATGGCGGCGGCGCCATATCCCATTCTTCCAGGAATAGCCGGACCCCGATGTGCTCCTGGAGACTGCCAACCCACATTTGCTCGCGGTTGACGCTGATGAGCGCACCGAGCGGCGGCAATGGCCCGCCCGGCGCATCCGGGTCCACGGTGGAGTCGTGCACCCGGAACATATGCCGGTCCGGGAACACCGGGATCTCCATCCGGATCACCCTGCGGCTCACAACATCCCCCTCAGACGTGCCTGCCTACCAGGATGCTCCGAGGGACGCCAGATAGCTGAGGATTCGCTGACAAAGCACAAACCAGCACTGTTAGTAAACGGCACAACCCCGGTGCCACCTGGGCTGGCGCGTCACAGACCCCGCTCTCTCACCTCCTCCCACAGCGCCGCGTACTGGCGGGACGCCGCGCTGCGCGGCGCGAATGCGGTCACCGGGGCGCGTTCCACCGACATCCGCTCGATCAGCGACAGGGCCGGGATAACCGTCCGCGCCACATCGGAGCGCTCCGTTGGCAGCCGCTCGGCGATCTCCCGGTGCAGCCGCTTGCGGCGGTCGATCATGGAGCAGAAGGCCAGCACCTTCGGCCGGTGCCCGTCGAAACCGGAGATGAACTCGGTCAGCTGGTCGAGCGTCCGCACCGACAACGTGGTGGGGATGAGCGGCACCAGCAGGATGTCCGCGGCGTGCAGCACGCTCTCGGACAGCAGCGAGATGCTGGGCGGGCAGTCGAGGACGACGAGGTCGTACTCGGTGGCGAGCGGGCGGAGCAGCTGGGCCAGCCGCTCGGTCGGCTTCTTGGTGGCGTCCAGGATGAGGTCCAGGTTGCGGTAGGTGAAGTCGGCCGGGAGCAGGTCCAGCCGCTCGAAGTCGGTGCCCTTGATCGCCGCGTCCAGATCCCGGCTGCCCGTGATCAGCGCGGCCCCGCCCCCCTTGACCCGGGGCCGGACCCGGAGCAGGAAGCTGGCCGCGGCCTGGGGGTCCAGATCCCACAGCAGCACGCGCAGCCCGTCGCGGGCGGCCAGGTGGGCGAGGTTGACGGCGGTGGCGGTCTTGCCGACCCCGCCCTTGATGTTGTAGGTGGCGAGGATCCTCACGGCTGTGCCCCCGCGGTGAGGGCACCGAACCGGTGCTGGTTGGCGGGGCTGGCGAAGTCGGCGAACCGGCCAGCGAACTCGCTCCTGGCCTGCTGCTCGCGCTGCGCGATGTGCCCGGCCAGCTCGCCCATCGCCAGCAGGGCGGTGGCCGGTACCTTCCGGTCCGCCCTCATCTGCGCGGCGAACATCCGGAGCTCGTGCTGCTGTACCTGGCAGTCCTGGTACTCACCGAGACAGTCTTGCAGCCCTTTCAGATCCCGGACCGCCTGCCGGAGAATCGCCGGGTCGTGCAGGGAGGCGAAGAATTCCAGCAGGTAGCGCAGTTCCTTGCACCGTTTCCGGAGGTCGTGCAGGCTCTCCGGCGGTGAGCCCGCCGTGATCCGCGACCCGGGCTGCAGCACCCGGGTGTGCGCGCGGCGGATCCGCTCCGCCGCCAGCTGGCCCGCGGTCGGCCCCCGCCGGGGCGCCGTCTGGCTGGCCAGCGCGCTCTGCCAGGCCTGGCTGAGGTCGGCGAACCGGCGGCTGCGCAGCACGCGGACCAGTTCGGCCCGCTCGATCTCCCGCTGCTGGGCCAGGTGGGTGTGGAACGGCTCCAGTTCGGCCGGGGTCGCGGCCAGCAGGCCGGCCGCCGCCTCGCCGTAGCCGAGCAGGTAGACGTCCAGATCCCGGACCGGGGTGGTGATGTCGCCCAGCCATTTGAACTCGCCGGCGTAGGTGTCGCGCACCCCGGCGGTGAGCACGTCGCCGCACAGCTTGAGCGCGGACCTGGTCCGGCGGACGGCGACCCGCAGGTCGTGCAGGAACTCGGTGTCGGTGTCGCGGACCGTGCCGGGCACGTTGGCCTGCAGCGTGCTGGCCAGTTGCAGCAGCACGTCCGCCATCGCCCGGCGGGCGGGCATGGCCGCGGTCAGCTGGACGTCGACCTTCCCGGTGTAGTCGCCGGGCCGGCGGCCGGTGGCGGCCAGCACGCTGGCCAGCGCCGAGCAGGGGGCCGGGCTGAGGCCGGCCAGCTCGGTCAGCGCCCGGACGATCCGGTCGGTCTGCGCCTGGTAGCCGCGGATGGCGGTGACCGACACCCGGGCCGGCAGTTCCGCCGCGCCCGGGCCGGTCACGGCCAGCTGGGTGACCGTCAGCAGCGCGATCGTCTTGAGGTCGTCGTTGAGCACCCGTAGCTGGCGCACGTTGCTGGTGGCCCGGGCGACCGGCAGCAGCGCCCGGACCCAGGCCAGGCCCGCTAGCCGCTCCCGCAGCGGGCCCGGCGGCAGCGCGCCGGCCAGCGCGGGCCAGCGGATGGAGCTGGCCGCGACCGTCAGCTGCTCGCCGTCGCCGCCGCTGAGCAGGTACTCGCTGAGCCGGGAGCCGGTGCTGTGGGCAAGGGTGAACCCGGCCT